>NZ_JBICII010000061.1:0-3093 GCF_043101865.1 Pseudomonas sp. zjy_15 | reverse complement strand
TGCCGAACCGAAAACTTCGGAGCAAACGCGAGTCAGAGCTGCGGTCAGAGTGGTCTTACCGTGGTCAACGTGGCCGATAGTGCCGACGTTAACGTGGGGAAGGGAACGATCAAACTTTTCCTTAGCCATCGATACAATCCTCCGCAGAAGAAATAGTCTTGCGCTGATAAAACAAAGGCAGATATTTTCATATCTGCCTTGTTTATATGGAGCTCTTGAGCGGACTTGAACCGCTGACCTCACCCTTACCAAGGGTGTGCTCTACCAACTGAGCTACAAGAGCGAAACACTTTGTGCAAAATCCGGCAAACTTGGAGCGGGTAGCGGGAATCGAACCCGCATCATCAGCTTGGAAGGCTGAGGTTCTACCACTAAACTATACCCGCGGAGCTTGCGGCTCTCGCTAAAACTGGTGGAGGGAGAAGGATTCGAACCTTCGAAGCTCTCGCAACGGATTTACAGTCCGTCCCCTTTGACCGCTCGGGAATCCCTCCAGATGTGGCCGGCATTCTATTTGTCTGCCGTCCTAGTGTCAAGCGTTTTTTCAAATTTTTTCAATCAAATCTGAAACTTAGCTGCTTTGACACCGCTTCCAGCTCTACCACCTAAGTGGTGTTCCCTGTGAAGCGGGCGCCATTCTATCAAGCTATTCGCCAGTTGCAATACCCTGGCAGAAAATAATTTTATGTTTTAAGTCTTTGAAATCATTGGAAAGAGCCTGAAGCACCGTTTGGTCCAGCAAACGCTCGCTTTCCGGAGCAACCTTGAGCCAGCGACCATCCACCCCAGGCAACTGCCCTACGACCGGCAAGGTGGCAATATCCAGACTCAGCAGGCGTTGACGCAGCGCATCCAACTGCACCCGCCCCATCACGCCCCCGACTACCAGGCACTCATCACGACGCTTGGGCGGTGCGGACACGCCAGTTTCACGCAACAGACGGATTTCTTGCTGATTCCCCTTGTACAGCGACAACGGGGCGACTTCCTTGACCTTCAGCGGGGCTTCCTGCTGATGCCATACGTAATAAAAGACGTTAAGCACCAGTAACAGCAGAAACAACCAGCGCATAGGCACCTCAATCCAATGGGCAGGCCATTGCCAGGCCAACGAAAACCAGGTCAGGCACGACACGCGCCTGCGGCAAGGCTTCCCTCACCAACGGTGCATCACCGCCAGTGAGGAACACAGTGAAATCCTCACCCCAGAGCACACGAGCCTGCTCGAGCTGGGTGTAGGCAAAACCCCGGAGCATCAATACGCAACCGCGCTCTACCGCTTCGACAGTCGAGCGACCTGGCGACAAACTGGTCAATGCGCGCTCCGCGGAGGCATCGTCGTAGCGGATACGACGAGTGTGAGTACGCAGCTGGCTACGCATCAACGGCATACCCGGGCAGATGTAACCTCCCAGATGCTCGCCGTCCGCGGACACGAAGTCCGCTTTTGCTGCGGTCCCCAGGTCAATCACCAGGCACGCGCCTTTGGCCAGGTGAAACGCACCCAGCGCCGCCAGCCAACGATCCATACCCAGGCGCTGATAGTCGTCATAACCATTTCGCACACCAGCCATTTCACGGACCGGGTGGGCCACTCGCGCCTGCACGGCAAATGCCTGAGCAATCACCGCGCAAAGCGCATCGGTTTCATCTTCGCTACGCACACTCACAATACGGCAACCCGTAAGGTGCACTGACGCGAGCGCAGCCACTTCGGCCACCAGCGCCTGGTCGGAATCGACGATCCCGCCACCTTCAATCACAGCATCGGCGACATGGATCACCCGCCACTTGATGAAGCTGTTACCGCAATCGAGCTCAAGAATCATCACGCAACCTCAAACTGAGCTCACCACCACTGAAGCTCTTTTCCATCCCGTCCACCTCAAGGCGCAAACCACCCTGCCCGTCGACGCCAAGAACCACACCATCAATACGTGTACTACCAGCAATGAGCGAAACATTGCGACCCTGCCACAAGTGTGCCTGCTCCCACTCCTCCTGGAATGCGGCAAAGCCGTATCGGCGATGGCGCGCCAATTCGTGCTGCAACTGCTGGCTGAGCAGCGCTACCAAGTGATTACGATCTATGGCTGCCCCTACCTCACGCCGCATAGAGGTCCACTGCTGATCGACCTGGTCGTTTACCTGCATGTTTACATTGATACCAATGCCTAGCACTACATGACAGACATCTGCAGGATCGCCCACCAATTCCAGGAGAATCCCGGTGATCTTCTGCCCACGAACCAACACATCGTTAGGCCATTTAAGCCCGACATCCTTTACCCCGAACGCCTGCAAGGTGCGCATTACCGCCAACCCCACCACCAAGCTCAACCCCTCAAGCTGACGCATGCCCCCATCGACACGCAGCACCAGACTGTAATAGAGATTTTCAGCAAATGGGCTGACCCACTGCCGGCCGCGCCGACCGCGCCCAGCACTCTGACGCTCGGCGAGAACCAGGAATGGAGCCGCCTGCCCTTCAGCGGCAAGGCGCAAGCCTTCGGCATTGGTCGAATCGATGGTTTCGTGGATGAATACCGGCCACTGTTCACCCACGGCAAACCCGGCGATTGCCTTCGCCTCGAGCAAAGCCAGTGGCGCGGCCAACTGGTAACCGCGGCCACGAACCTTGTGAATGGTGAGGTTCAGCTCACTTTCCAGATGCTGCAGCTGCTTCCAAACTGCGCTGCGACTCACCCCCAGGGCTGCCCCCAGAGCTTCTCCGGAATGGAACCGACCATCCTTGAGGAGATTCAACAACTTCAGCATGCCAGTCTCGACTTGGAATAAGGCAGGCATGATAGCCATGGGCTGTTGGCTTGCATAGGAAAAGGGCCTGCAGGAGGGGCTGCGCATCGCAATCACAGAGTGAAACACTGCCAGGCCTGGAATTTTCAGCCCCAAAAGACAAAACCCCTACCTGCATGTGCAGATAGGGGTTTTGCGAAATGAATCTTGACGATGACCTACTCTCACATGGGGAAACCCCACACTACCATCGGCGATGCATCGTTTCACTACTGAGTTCGGGATGGGATCAGGTGGTTCCAATGCTCTATGGTCGTCAAGAAATTCTGTAGCCAG
>NZ_JBICII010000060.1:0-60664 GCF_043101865.1 Pseudomonas sp. zjy_15 | reverse complement strand
CCACTTTGAGTATCTGGATATTCGCTACAGCAACACAAACCAGCGGCAAGCCAAGGCGGAGGTGACGGGCGAGTTGGTGATCATGAACTGGCAGCCTTCGGCCCTCGGCGGGTTGTTTTGATGAGCCCATCCTTCAGTCTGATGCTCTTCCCGAGGCAGCAATGATGAAGATGGCGCCTAAACCCCAAAGCCCTGGGGCGGCGCCTTTTTTATTGCAGCATCAAACGATTGATGGAAAATGGCTGTCAATCAATCTCAAGGAGAGTGTTGTCTTTCTGGGGGGGAGGGGCGGCAAGGTGGAGAACTTCCCCTAAAAGAAGGTAGCAGTTTAGAAATAGCGCTTTAGCTTCATCTGGGGGGGGATTTCGCTATGGACGCCTGTGGATACTCGTTCGTATAAATTGGCAAGATTTTGACGAATTTTAGTTATTCTGGATTTGCTTGTTACCCGTTGATTTACATAGGCGTTGATTCTATTTAGGTGTCGATCAGGGCCAAGGCTGACTTCATTGCCATCTATAACAATCGGTGTATCTTGCGGTGGGAAAATGGAATCCGCAAATGCGTCTATGATTCTGCGTGTAGTGTTCAGCGCTTGGCTGGTGGCTTCGGTTGATCCTTCTGCTAGTCGTGCCATGACGGACGGGATTTGCTCAAGCACCGATCCGCAGTGAGTAGATAACAACGTGTCTATGTCGCTTTTGTATTTCTCGAATATTGATTCGGATAGTGAGTCAAATTGTTTTTCGTAATAAATTGCGGAGATGAAGTTGTGCAACGTTGCTAAAACTTTCGAGCGGATTGCGCTAATCTGATGTATTAAGTGGCTGGCGCTTTTTATGCTTTCTTGATGCATGGACATTACTTTAAGGCCCCAGTCGCCACTGGTGTCTGGGGTCTGTAAATTTTTTAGCTTCATTTGCTGAGTTTGTATAATAGTCTCTTGTTGTGCTAGTGGCCCCCAATAACCTTTGCGCTCTTTGTAGTCAATCCAGCGGCCTGTAATGCCCATGTATTTCAATGAGGTTGGATCGGTTGTATTGAAACCGTGCATCTCATACCCAATCCAGGCTTTGATCTCCTCCGATCCGACCCAGCGGGCTAGTCGCGAAGATTTAAGCAGTAGTGATTCGCAGTTGACTCTACTCAGCTCAATGTCATCTAAAAGCTCTTTAGCGAGATTAAGTATGTGTTCCGATCTACTGTGGTCCATGATTCTATTGTGCTCCTGCTGAGAAATTAATTTTCAAGGCAGATTGCCATGATGGCCCATGGCAGGGAGTGCGGCGTGTGCCTACAGGTTGTGAAGGGTTGAAATAATTTCCTTTGCGGCCAGGAAGGGGGCGCAAGAGTTCAAGTAACTTTTGCAGTATCCTGAATACGCTTTGTGTGTCTCTGTTAGCTGCTCCATGATTTCTATGGATTCGATCAGCTTCCTCGTTTTATGCATCCTTTTTCTTTCTGAGTCCGCGCTTTCCAAGTCTTGTATTGCTTCTTCAAGCGCGCTGCTGAAGGAGTGGAGGCTGATCAGTATTTCTGCCCTGGGTTTCATAAGTCTAGCGCTATTTAAACTAAGGACTGAAATGGTTTTTTGGGCTTTTTGATCGTCCTTTACGGGCTTTATCAAAATGTCGCAATATCTAAAGTGCTCGTCAGGCTCGTCATCATATGGGTTTATTATCGGCTCGACTCCTGTGTCATGAGCGAGCTTAGAGTCGTTGCATTTGCGGCAACTAGGTAGAAAGTTTTCCCAGGAAAATGTCTCTGAAGGGTAAATGGATTTTGGAAGAAAATGTTCTACCTCAATGTTTCCATTTTCTTGCGGCTTTCCTTCGCAGAATGCGCATTTATTAAAGGAGCTAGGGAATAGCGCTGCTTTAATTTCGTCGTGGCGATAATGGCTGGTCAGCTTGTTCTTTTCATCCTTTGGGATCTCCTTGAAGCTGCCATATTTTTGGATGGCGTCCATAAGTGATTTTAGCCATGCTTGCTCATTGCGAGTTAGTATAGCTGGCTTCTGTGGGCGGCTCAATTTTATCATTGCTTAGCCACCATTGCGGCCAGTCTTGAGTTTAGAATCGTTAAAATACTGTCGTTTGGGTGTGATATTTGCTCAAGTAATTGGATTTCACTTTTTAAATTGGCGGTTGATTTTTCTTCGATTGCCGTAAAAGCTCTATGTATCGCCTGCTCGTAGTCCTTGCTTGCTAGGCTTCGTACATCCATGACATCAGTGAGGATTTGATCCGTGTTCCAGCCAGAGAATTTTTGTTTAGTGGGTTTAACTATATAATCTTTTTGTCCATGCTCTCGTGGCAGTATCAGGGTTTCACCGCTTTCCGCAGACGCTAACAAGTGAGGTGAGTGGGTGGTTACGATGAACTGTAGTTTAGGGAATATTTTTCTGAGGCCATCTCTAAGCGTTAGCTGCCACTCGGGGTGTAGATGCACATCGAGTTCATCTATCAGTACGGTACCTGTAGCTCCGGCTACCAATCGATTGCTCTCAGGCTTTGTCGTCTCAATCCATTCAAAAATACTGGCAACAATATATAAGACGGCTTGGAAGCCTGAAGATAGTTCCTCGAGGTAACATTCTTCCCCATATATTGAGAAAACGGGTTCGAGGTCTCGTTCGGTCTTTATGTATTTAAGTTCGCTGTTTAGAGGCCCTAGATAAGGTAGAGATGTAATGAGGTGGTTCCAGTTCTCTCTTTCTATTGCTGCCCAATCCTTGTCGATAACAAAGTATCGATTGATGAACCACTGTTTTATTGGGGTCTGCATTTCTCCATATAAAGAAATTAATGACTTTGAGGTGTACTGGCTACTACTTTCTTTTTGTGGTTTCTCTCGCTGCATGCCAGCGATTTTTGTGTATTTTATAGAGCGATTTGAACCAATGAATAGTGGGCAAAATTCTTCCATCTTATCAAGTTGATGTGTAGATATGGCTTTTCTTCCGTCTTCTTGAGGGGGGGGGTTCCAGCGGCTTAATGCGTTTTCGCGATAACCTATTGGATTTATGCTACCGGACCCCATGCCAATGCGAAATTTATCAGTCGGTATTGTTACGTCAGTCCAGAATTCAACGTTTTCTTGGAAGCGAGAGTAGCTATAAGTGCCGTGATGAAGGCAGTGTGCAATACAGGCAAGTATAGATGTCTTGCCAGACCCATTAGGGCCCGTGATAAAGTTAAAGCCTTTGTTGAAGCTAACGTCGAGAGTTGAAAACTGGCGATAATTTTTAGCGTATACTCTCTCTATATAAAAATCGCTCACGGTCGCATCCTTATTGTTTATGGGCTAACGATAATATGGTCGATTTGGAACCGGACCCTGGTTGAGGTGGTTTGGGTCGAGATGGCGGCTCCAGCCGGAGGGATGCTACTATTTTGATGGCAAAAATCATAGGTAGCTTCTGATTGTGAAGGTAAAGCGAGCAGTCGGGTAAGGGGGTCGGTACAGAATTGATACGCTTTTACGGTGATACGCTCGCAGGTCTTTAGTAGTCGGGCATGTTAAAAGACTATGCCCAATCCATCATTGGAGCTCTTCATCTCTGGGTTCTGTCAGCTGTGCGTTTAAACGGCCACTCCCTGATGGGGCGCTCATGCCCGCAGGCTTGTCCATCCATTCGCATGCTCCAGATATGAGAATTCTTAGGGGAGATTTAGGGCAAATAGTAGGGCGTGTTGGGCCCTTCCAGGCCATCACCCAAAGCCAGATTAGCCTTTTGTGCTGGCCTCTGGAGGGCTATCGAGATTCCCGGGCGGGTTCAAATCCCTATCCCCCTTAGGCTCAAAGCAGCGGCGGTCCGGATGGCCCGCCTGGTCCTCGATCGCTCTATCATTCGATCAAGTGGTAGTCGCTTCTGGTTCTGGGATCAGGTGTAGCGCCTCGGCAGTCGTCAGAGCGTAGGGGAGGGTGACCAGGGAAGAAAATGAGCCCTTCCGCTTCAAGCGAAAAGGCGAGTGCCTGCATTGTGACGCGTCGCAGCTCATTTCCAAGCTCGACCGTGCGGATCGCGTCTGGTGAAACGCCCGAACGAAATGCGAGTGCTTCTACACTCCACTCAAGGGCTAGGCGTGAAGGCTCGCAGTGCTCTGAACGGAAACCTAAGGGGAGGTCGGCGAAAAATTCTTCCATCTCTTTCGGGATCCCTTCTTCCTTGCTCGGTGCCGGGAAGGTAATGATGTTGGCCGTCATGGTCACTACTCACTATGCTGTATGTCTATACAGTATAGCGAGAAAGCCATTTAGAGCAATGGATACGGCTCAAGGCCCGTTTCAGGGGCGGGGGTGGTTATTATTGAATCTATATTTCCAGTCGCTAGGTAACCCCAAGGCCATCCTGATCTTTACCGCCTTCCTGCCGCAGTTCGTCTCGGTCGGTAGCAGCACCCCGGTGAGTGAGCAGTTCCTTTGGCTGGGGGTGTTGTTCCTGCTGCTGGAATGGGCGGCCATCGCCATCTACTCAGGCCTGGGCGCCTACATGCAGCGTTGGTTCAGCCAGCCCGGCCCACGCCGGATGTTCAACCGGGTCAGCGCGTCCTTGCTGGGCTGCGCGGGTCTCGGTCTGCTGGCTGCGCGCCGCTAGAACTGCCAGCGCACGCCCAGGTTCACGCCGCTGGCTTCCTGCTGGCGGCTGTCCAGGTTGGCGGTGTACTGCACGCCGCCATGCAGGCTCAGCGCTTCGTTGACCTGCGCTACCACACCGCTTTCCAGTTGCACTGAGGTATAGCGGTAATCGGTCTTGATCTTGTCAGCGTCATCGAAGGTCAAGGTGTCGCGCCCACCGTCGCCGTGCCACAGGTTGACCTGCGCATAGGGCTGTAACAGGCGCCCGCTGCTCCCCGTGAACGCACCCTCCAGGCGCAGGCCCAGGCGGCCAGTCAGCTCGACCTGGGCGTCATGACTGATATGCGAGACGCTGTCGCTGGCGCTGTCCAGCGCGACCTTTTGCGCAATCAGTTGAGCTTGCGGTTCCACGCGCCAGCGCTCGGACAGGGTGATGGGGTAGCCCGATTCCAGTGAAGCTGTCCAGGCGTGGCCGTCGAGGTTCAGCGTGTCGCCACGATCGGAGCGGGCGCGGCCATCCAGGTGGGTGTACTGCAACACCGCGTCCAGGTACGTGCCCTGTGGCCCGACCAGCGTCCAGTAGGTGCCCACGCTATCGCCATCGAGCTTCAGGTCGCCCACGCCGCGGTCGTGAACGGCCAGGGCAAACCCTTTGACGTCGGCGTCCAGGCGGCTGTGGCTTACGTAGATACCAACATGCTGGCGGTAACCATTCTCGCCAACCTTGGCATACAGATCCTGGCCCACCTTGAAACCGTACAAGTCGCCATCCAGCCTCGGGCTGACCGTGCCGCTCCATTGCTGGCGCAGCGCGCCACCGTAGGCTTGCCCCCAGCTGGCGGGCAGGGCGCCTTCACCCTGGAGTAACAGATGGTCGCCCTGGCGCTGGTGAAAGGTGCCCAATGCCTGACGGGCGATGATCGCGGCACCCCGTGGCGCTGCGGCATAAACCGGGACCTCGGGGCGGTACAGTGGCAGGCTTTCGCCCTGCACTGGGGCAGGCAGCTCGGCCTGGCCGGGCGCGGGCGCAGCGACGGGCGGGGTGACGGCCGGGGCGATCACCGGCGCCTCGCCCGGTGCCGGCACAGGGGCTGGAGCGGGCGGCGCAACCAGCGTCGAGCGCAGGTACCAGCTGTTTTCACTGCCAGCAGTGACACCCCCTTTGAACAGCCGATAGTCGTAGGCACCGGCCGATAGCCTCTGGGGCTGTACAAAGGCGGTGGCCGTGCTGGTGGCGCCGTCAAGGGCTTCGACCACCTGGATGCCGTTCTGCGCAGTCGCTGCACCTGCGCCGTTGAGGTTGTTGATGAGCACCTGTGTAGAGCCAGCGATCGCGCCGCGGCTGATCACCAGACGATCGGAAGCAGCGCCATCGCCGGCCAGCACGCTGTTCAGGCGCAGGGCGCCGTTGTTGCCGGTGTAATCGCCCTCGATGCTCAAGCGGCCCATGGCATCATTGCCGGCGGTGAGGTCAAGTGTGCCTGCGTTGCTGATTGCGGCGCGCTGGCCTGGGGCAAACGCAGTGATCACCCCTTGGCGTGAAGTGATGCTGCTGCTGGCGTCGAGGGTGAGGCTGCCCGTGCTGCTGTCACTGTCGCCCAGTACCAGCGTGTCATCCAGTGCCAGCCGGCTGCCGTTGTTCAGCGCCACGCGCTCCCAGTTCACATAGTGGGCACCGCCTGCCGGCTGGCTGGCATCGAACGTCAGGCTGTCGTTACCTCCGCCGCCGTCCAACGTGATACTCAGTACCTCGGGCGTGAGGCCTTTGAGCAGTGCCGTGTCATTACCTGGCCCCGCATCCACGCGCCCGCCAATACGGCCACCGTCCCAGGTGAAGCGGTCGTTGCCAGTGCTCAGCAGCACATCACCACCAACCTGGCCGCCATGCATCAGGACCTGGTCATCGCCACCGCTGACGCTGATATTGCCGCCGACGTTGCCATCGAAGACTTCGATGTAGTCCTTGTCGAAGGCCGCGATGACGTTCCGGTCGACGCTGCCGCCACGCATGATGAAGGTGTTCTCGTCCAGCCGCATGTTGACGTTGCCGATACGCCCGTCGTCCATTTCGGCATAGTCGCCGCTGTCGAACGTGCCCTTGATCCAGCCACCGGTCATGTGAAAGGTGTCCAGGCCATCACCCTGGTTGAGGTTGCCTTCGATGACGCCGCTGCTCATGGCGAAGTCATCGATGCCGGCGCCCTGGTGGATGTTGCCGCCGACGCTGCCAGAGGCCATGTCGATGCTGTCTCTGCCGGCGCCGAAGGTTACGTCGCCGGTGATGGCGCCGCTACCGGATGCCGGGAATACCAGGCGGTTATCACCGTTGGTGTCCACCAGCGAGGGCGCAGTGCCGCTGTCACAGGTGTAGGTGTCGTTACCCGGGCCGGGTGAGATGGTGCAAGCCGCGTGTGCCGCGGGCGTGACTATGCCCAGCAGCGGCAGCGAACCCAGGGTCAGCATCAGGCGTAGACGCATCAGGAAAACCTCCATTCACCAGGGGGACCTGCGCACCACGCGTGGTGTGCAGGGTTACCGGGGTTGTATAGAGGAGTGCGTCACGATCACAACTGGCAAAAATGTCAGGTGGCAAAAGGCTAGCTCATTAGTCGCGGTAGAACGTTTGCACCAGGTGGTAGCCGAATTTGCTCTTGATCGGCCCGTGTACCACACGCAAAGGCTTCTTGAAAATCACCTGGTCGATGGCACCGACCATCTGCCCTGGGCGGATTTCGCCCAGGTCACCACCCCGCTTGCCGGATGGGCAAAGAGAGAACTTTTTGGCGAGCACGTCGAAAGCCTCGCCGTTGGCGATGCGCTGCTTGAGCTTTTCGGCTTCGTCAGCGGTCTTGACCAGTATGTGGCGGGCTTGGGCTTTCATGGGCTACCTGTGTATCGGGAAAAAAGGCGGCATTATGCCTGATTGAATCCCGTTGAAGCGATCGCGCTCAAATGGCCGCGATGAATGTCAGCTCTTCAGCTCTTCAGCTCTTCAGCTCAGCGCGATCGCGAAACTGCTCCAGCGCCTCCGGGTTGGCCAGGGCATCGGTGTTCTTCACCGGCCGCCCATGCACCACATCGCGAATCGCCAGTTCCACCAGCTTGCCACTGATGGTGCGCGGTATGTCGCTGACCTGGGCGATCACCGCCGGCACATGGCGGGGTGTGGTGTACTGGCGTATTACCTGGCGGATGTGCTGGCGCAAGGCTTCATCCAGCTGCAGGCCTTCTTGCAGGCGCACGAACAGCACCACCCGCACATCCCCGTTCCAGTCCTGGCCGATGGCCACGCTTTCCACAACCTGTTCGACCTTTTCCACCTGGCGGTAGATCTCCGCCGTGCCAATGCGCACACCGCCCGGGTTGAGCACGGCGTCGGAGCGACCGTGGATCACCATGCCCCCGCTGGCACGCTGCTCGGCGTAGTCGCCCTGGGCCCACACCCCCGGAAACTGGCTGAAGTAGGCATCGTGGTAACGGCGGCCGTCCGGGTCGTTCCAGAAACCGAGTGGCATCGAGGGGAAGTTGCGCGTGCACACCAGCTCGCCTTTTTCGTCCACCACGGGCTGACCCTGCTCGTTCCACACCTCCACCGCCATACCCAGGCCCTTGCACTGGATTTCGCCGCGACGCACAGGCAGGGTCGGGTTGCCCAGCACGAAGCAGGAGACGATATCCGTACCGCCCGACATGGACACGAGCCACAGGTCGGCCTTGATCTTGTCGTACACATAGTCATAGCTGTGCGGTGACAGCGGCGAACCGGTGGACATCAGCAGCCGCAGGCTGGTCAGGCAGTGGCTGGTGGCGGGTTCCAGGCCTGCCTGCTCCAGTGCCGCCAGGTACTTGGCGCTGGTGCCGAAGGCGTGGATGCCCTCGGCCTCTATCAGGTCCAGAAGGCGCCCGGGGCCCGGGTGGAACGGCGAGCCGTCGTACAGCACCAGCGTGGCACCCACCGCCAGACCGCTGGCCAGCCAGTTCCACATCATCCAGCCGCAGGTGGTGTAGTAGAACAGCACGTCGTCGGCCTTCAGGTCGTTGTGCAGGCCGTGTTCCTTGAGGTGTTGCAACAGCACGCCTCCGGCGCGATGGACAATGCACTTGGGCACGCCGGTGGTGCCACTGGAATAGAGGATGTACAGCGGGTGGTCGAACGGCAGCGGGGTGAAACGGGGCTCGCCGCCGGGCTGGAAGAAGTCATCCCACAGGCTGACGTTGGCTGCCTGGAACTCGTCGGCACGCGTGCCTTTACGGGTATGGGGCACCACGATCAGTTGCTCCAGGCCAGGCAGCTGCGCGCACACCTGGTTGACCTTGGTCACCTGGTCGATGGCCTTGCCTGCATACTGGTAACCGGCGCAGACGATCAGCAGCTTGGGTTCGATCTGGCCGAAGCGGTCGATGATGCCGTGCACGCCGAATTCGGGCGAGGAGGAAGACCAGACTGCGCCAAGGCTGGTGCAGGCGAGCATGGCCACCAGTGTTTGCCAGGTATTGGGCATGATGGCCGCTACCCGGTCGCCCGGGACGATACCTGCGGCCTTGAATGCCGTTTGCAGCCCGGCCACCTGTGCGGCCAGTTCAGCATGGCTGAACACTTCGCGCTGGCCGTCTTCGCGTACGGCGACCACGGCCGGGCGGTCGTCGCGGCGGCGCAGCAGGTGTTCGGCAAAGTTCAGGGTGGCATTGGCGAACCACCGTGCATCGGGCATCTGCGGCCCTTCGGTGAGCACCTGGCTGGGCGGGGTATGCCAATGCACGTGGAAATACTCGGCAAGGGTTTGCCAGAAGGCGCCGCGCTGTTCGATGCTCCAGCCGTGCAGGGCCTGGTAATCGTCGAGTTGCAGGTTGTAGCGCAGGTTGACCCGGCGGCGGAAGGCATCCATCCGGCTGGCCTCGATCTGCGTTGTGGACGGGCGCCAGAGCACATCGTTCATGCCGAATCTCCTTTACCGGAACAAAGCAGGCTCAGTGCAGGATCAGCCTTGTGTTGCGAAGAAGCTGATCCTGCAGAGAAAGCGGTTCTGCTTACTCTACTTTAGCCTTTTGCACATCCTGCGATGCCGACCACACGCGGTAGCGCACTTCGACATCCTTGGGCGCATACACCACCACCGGCAGCTTGCTGTTGTAGCGCAGCAGGAAGCCGTCGCCGACCACCGGCACGAAGGCTTCGGTCTTCTTGCCGTCCGGGCAGGCCATCAGTGTGCTGGCCGGGCCGCTGACGTTGTCCAGGCGATAGTAACTGTAGCCCCAGCCTTCCAGGGTGCGTTCTTCAAGGGTGCCGCCCAGGCGCTGGCGATTGCAGTCGACCTGCAGGGTCTTGCCAGCGAGGATTTCCAGTTTATAGGCCGACTCATCGGCCTGGGCCGGCAGGTGGATGACCTGCCGGCTGAAGCCTTTTTCCGCCTCGGGGTAGGGCGCGATGTCCTTCAGGCTGGCGGCCATCGCAGGTGCGACAGTGGCCAGGCTCAAGGCTAGAATCGCGGTCATTGGGGTAGGGCGCATAAGGCCTCCTTGCTGATAAACGAATGCGCGGCCGTCGCCAGGCCCAGGCCGCCCGTCACTGGGCCAACCAGCCACCATCGACGTTCCAGGCGGCGCCGCGAACCTGGCTACCGGCCTCGCTGCACAGAAAGAGTACCAGCTCACCGAGGTGTTCGGGGGTGACGAAAGCCAGCGACGGTTGCTTTTCTGCCAGCAGATCGTGCTGCGCTTGCAGCCGATCGCCACCCTTGGCTGCACGATCGTCGATCTGCTTTTGCACCAGAGGCGTCAGCACCCAGCCCGGGCAGATGGCATTGCAGGTGACATGACTGGTGGCGGTTTCCAGGCCGACCACCTTGGTCAGGCCGACCACACCATGCTTGGCTGCCACGTAGGCTGCCTTGCCCATCGAGCCGACCAGGCCATGCACCGAAGCGATATTGATGATGCGCCCCCAGTTGCGTGTGCGCATGCCCGGCAGCGCCAGGCGCGTGCCATGGAATACGGCCGACAGGTTCAGGGCGATGATCTTGTCCCAGCTTTCCGGCGGGAACTGCTCAACCGGTGCCACATGCTGGATACCGGCGTTGTTGACCAGGATGTCGACGCCGCCGAACGCTCGTTCGGCCAGGTTGAACAAGGCCTCGATCTGGATCACATCCGACAGGTCGGCCGGGTGATGCACAACCTTCACCCCGTGCCGGGCAATTTCCGCCATGGCGGGGCCCGGGTCGCCAAAGCCGTTGAGCACGATGTTGGCGCCAGCCCGGGCCAATACCTGGGCGATGCCCAGGCCAATGCCGCTGGTGGAACCGGTGACGAGTGCAGTTTTGCCTTCAAGGGTCATGCAATGCTCCTTAGACGATGCCAGTGGCGTAGAACGTGGCGATGACCACGAACACCGCCAGGGTCTTGATCAGGGTGATACCAAAAATGTCCTTGTAAGCCTCGCGGTGGGTGAGGCCGGTCACCGCCAGCAAGGTGATCACCGCGCCGTTGTGTGGCAGGGTGTCCATGCCGCCGCTGGCCATGGCGGCTACCCGGTGCAGCACTTCCAGCGGGATGTCGGCCGCGTGGGCGGCGGCGATGAACGTGTCGCCCATGGCGGCCAGGGCGATGCTCATGCCGCCCGAGGCGGAGCCGGTGATGCCGGCCAGCAAGGTCACGGTGATGGCTTCGTTCACCAATGGGTTGGGGATGCCGCGCAGGGCGTCGGCCAGCACCAGAAAACCCGGCAGCGACGCGATTACCGCGCCAAAGCCGTATTCCGAGGCGGTGTTCATGGCTGCCAGCAAGGCACCGCCCACCGCGCTTTTGGTGCCCTCGGCCAAGCGTGTACGAATGGCGCCAAAGGCGCACACCAGGACCATCAGGATGCCCACCAGCAACGCGGCCTGCACAGCCCAGATGGCCGTCAGCTTGGTCACGTCGCTTTGTACCGGTGCACTCATGCCTGGCAATTGCAGGCTGTGACTGGGGCCGTACCAATGCGGTATCCAGTGGGTGAACACCAGGTTCATCACCCCCACCAGTATCAGCGGCGACAGCGCCAGCCAAGGGTTGGGCAGGCTCAGGTCGGCAGCGGTTTCCGGTTCGTTGCGCAAGTCGGTGCCATAACCTTCACCGGCGCGCAGGGCCTTGTTGCGCTGGCGCTGCAGGTAGGCCATGCCGGTAAAGAACACGAACAGCGTGCCGATCAGGCCCAGCCACGGTGCGGCCCAGGCGGTGGTGTTGAAGAAGGTGCTGGGGATGATGTTCTGGATCTGTGGGGTGCCGGGCAGGGCGTCCATGGTGAACGAGAATGCGCCCAGGGCGATGGTGGCCGGGATCAGGCGTTTGGGGATGTTGCTCTGACGGAACATTTCGGCGGCGAACGGGTACACCGCGAACACCACCACGAACAGCGAAACACCGCCGTAAGTGAGCAGGGCACAGACCAGTACGATGACCAGCATCGCCTGGCGGGTGCCGAGCAGGCGGATGGCCGCGGCGACGATCGAGCGGGAGAAGCCGGACAGCTCGATCAGCTTGCCGAACACCGCGCCCAGCAGGAATACCGGGAAGTACAGTTTGATGAAACCGACCATTTTCTCCATGAACACCCCGGTGAAAGCAGGGGCGACGGCAGAAGGGTCGGTGAGCAGGACAGCGCCGAGGGCGGCGATGGGGGCGAAGAGGATTACGCTGTAACCGCGGTAGGCGGCCAGCATCAGCAAGGCCAGAGCGGCGAGTGCGATGAGCACGGTCATCGGGGTGGGTCTCCTGGGTGAGTCTTGTTTTTATCGTTGAGCAGGAGATAGCGGGAATCGTGCCAACTATGTAACTGGCTGATTTTTAAGGGTTAAAGGGTTTTGTTAGAAGTCTATGTCTACATTCAGAGACGCCAGGGGCTGCTTTACAGCCCATCGCTGGCTTGCCTCCGGTAAAGGGCGGAGCTCTGGCGGTAATCTCAAATAAGAAACAAGAGTCTCCAATCAGAGACCAAGTGCCGCCATCTTCTTGTACAGCGTCGACCGCCCCAGCCCTAGGGCTGCCGCTGCCTCTGGTACTTTTCCTCCCTGTTCGGCCAGCGCCCCGGCAATCAGGCCGCGTTCAAAGGCCTCGCACGCCTCGCGGTAGGTCTGCCGTTTGGGCGCCTCAGCCAGCGGGCTCAATGGCCCCAGTGCCGCACGCAGGTCCGCAACCCCCAGCCGGGGCTCATCCGCCAGCAAGGTCGTGCGCTCCAGCACATTGCGCAGCTCGCGAATGTTCCCCGGCCAGGCATGCCTGGCCAGCAGTTGCTGCGCTTCAGCTTCCAGCTCGTACTGGCTGCCCAGCTCAGCCAATATGGCTTCGCACAGCGCCGGCAGGTCCTCCAGCCGTTGCCGCAACGGCGGGACATCGATCGGCAGCACATTCAGCCGGTAATACAGGTCGGCGCGGAAGGCCCCGCGGGCCATGGCGGCCTGCAGGTCGATGGAGGTGGCGGCGATGATGCGCACATCGCTGCGCAGCATCTGGTTGGACCCGACCGGCTCGTATTCCTTTTCCTGCAGCACCCGCAGCAGCTTGCTCTGCAGGGCCAGCGGCATGTCGCCGATCTCGTCGAGGAACAGCGTGCCGCCTTCGGCCAGTTGCAGCTTGCCGCTGCGGCCTTTGCGGTCGGCGCCGGTAAAAGCACCCGGCGCAGTGCCGAAGAATTCGGCTTCCAGCAGCGTCTCCGGGATGGCTGCGCTGTTGATGCTGACAAAGGCCTTGTGCGCCCGTGCTGAGGCTGCGTGAATGGCGTGGGCCAGCAGTTCCTTGCCGGTGCCGGTTTCGCCCAGCAGCAACACGGGTGAATCGCTGCCTGCGCCGCGCCGGGCGCGTCGCTTGGCTTCCAGGCTGGGCGCGCTGCTGCCTACGAACTGGGCGAAGCTGTATTTGGCCTGGCGGGCGCGCAGTTGCGAGCGGGTCGAGGCCAGTTCCTGCTGCATGCTGGCGTAGCGTTTGAGCAGCGGTGACAGGCTGCGCAGTTCGTCGAACAGGGCAAAGCCGATGGCGCCGATCAGCGTGCCCTGGTCGTCGTGGATGGGCAGGCGCATGACCACCAACGGCTCGTTCTGCGTGTCGAGCATGTCCAGCAGGATGGGCCGCCCATCGCTCACCACGTCGCGCATCAGGCTGCCGGGGATCACCGCTTCACACGGCTGGCCGATGGCGCTGGCGGCGTCGGCCAGGCCAAAGCGTCGGGCATAGCGTTCGTTCATCCAGACGATGCGTGCCTGGCGGTCGACGATCACCGTGCCCTCACTGGACTGTTCGATGATCTCGAACAGCGAGCGGATCGCCAGTTGCCGTACCTGGGGGTAGTCCTTGAGGCTGTCGCTGTCGTGCATGGGTGAACATCCTGAATCATGTATTGGCACAAGCCCGCGAAAAGACCGGGCCTGAAAACTTATCGTCGGGGGTCAAACGCCTCACGCAGGGCATCCCCGATAAACACCAGCAGTGACAGGATCACCGCCAGCGCAAAGAACGCGGTAAAGCCCAACCACGGTGCCTCCAGGTGCTGCTTGCCCTGGGTCACCAGCTCGCCCAGCGAGGCGCTGCCCGCTGGCATGCCAAAGCCCAGAAAGTCCAGCGCGGTCAGTGTGGTAATCGCCCCGGTCAGCATGAACGGCACATAGGTCAGCGTGGCATTCATGGCATTGGGCAAGATATGCCGCAGCATGACCTGACTGTCCGGTAACCCCAGCGCCCGCGCAGCCTTTACATACTCCAGATTGCGCCCGCGCAGGAACTCGGCGCGCACCACATCGACCAGGGTCAGCCAGGAAAACAGCGCCATGATTCCCAGCAGCCACCAGAAATCCGGTTCGACAAAACCGCTGAGGATGATCAGCAGATACAACACGGGCAACCCCGACCATACCTCCAGCAAACGCTGGCCGAGCAGGTCGACCCAGCCCCCGTGGTAGCCTTGCAGGGCGCCTGCCGCCACGCCGATGAGCACACTGACCACGGTCAGGGCGAAGGCGAACAGCAGCGATACCCGCGTGCCATAAAGCACCCGCGCCAGCACGTCACGGCCCTGGTCGTCGGTGCCCAGCCAGTTGCTGGCGCTGGGCGGGCTGGGGGTGGGCACCTGCAGGTCGTAATTTGGTGTATCGGCACTGAACGGGATAGGTGCGAACAGCATCCAGCCACCCTGTTCAGCGATCAGTTGGCGCACATAGGCGCTGCGGTAGTCGGGCTGAAACGGCAGTTGCCCGCCGAACTGCTGCTCGGTGTAGCGTTTGAGCGCCGGAACGTACAGTTCGCCCTTGTAGCCGAGCAACAGTGGCTTGTCGTTGGCCACCAGTTCGGCACCCAGGCTCAGCAACAGAAGGCCGGCAAACAACCACAGCGACACCCAGCCCAGGCGGTGGCGACGAAAGCGTTGCAGGCGACGGCGCGACAGGGGCGATAGCATCAGTGCGCCCTCGTATCGAAGTCGATGCGCGGGTCGAGCAACGTGTAAGACAGGTCACCGATCAGGCGAATCAGCAGGCCCGCCAGGGTAAAGATGAACAGCGTGCCGAACACCACCGGGTAATCCCGCGACACGGCGGCCTCATAGCTCATGCGGCCAAGGCCATCGAGCGAGAAGATCACCTCGATCAGCAACGAACCGGCGAAAAATACCGTGATAAGCGCCTGTGGCAGCCCGGCCACCACCAGCAGCATGGCGTTGCGCAAGACATGGCCATACAGCACGCGGCGTTCGCTGAGGCCCTTGGCCCGGGCAGTGACCACGTATTGGCGGGAAACCTCGTCGAGGAAGGCATTCTTGGTCAGCAGCGTGAGGGTGGCGAACCCTCCGATCACCAGGGCGGCGACCGGCAGCACCAGGTGCCAGAAGTAGTCGGCGACCTTGCCCAGCAGGCTGAGCTCGTCGAAATTGTCCGAGACCAGGCCGCGTACCGGGAACCAGCTGAGCGAAGTGCCGCCGGCAAACAGTACGATCAGCAAGAGCGCGAACAGGAACGAAGGCAGGGCGTAACCGATCACGATCAATGCGCTACTCCAGGCATCGAAGCGGCTGCCATGGCGCATTGCCTTGCGGATGCCCAGCGGGATCGACACCAGGTAGGTGATCAGCGTGGCCCAGAAGCCCAGTGACAGGGTGACCGGCAACTTGTCGAGAATCAGGTCGGTGACTTTCGCGCCACGGAAAAAGCTGTTGCCAAAGTCCAGCCGGGCATATTGGCCGAGCATCAACCACAAGCGTTCGGGGGCGGATTTGTCAAAGCCGTACTGGCGCTTGATCTCTTCGATCAGTTTCGGGTCCAGGCCGCGGGTGGCGCGGGATTCGCCATGAACCACTTCTGCGCGCGCGCCAGGTGCGCCGCCACCGATGCCCTGCAGGCGCGCCACGGCTTGCTCCACCGGGCCACCCGGCGCGGCCTGGACGATGGCGAAATTGACCAGCAGGATTGCCAGCAGCGTCGGAATGATCAGCAACAGGCGGCGCAGGATATAAGCGGTCATGGCGAGGAATTCCGGCGTTCGGCCATTTGCGCGTTGGTCAGCGGGGTAGGGCTGACCTCCCACCAGGTGTCCAGCCCTTCGTCGTAAGTGGCCTGGACCTTGGGCCGACCGAAGCGGTTCCACCAGACGGTAGAGCTGCCCGGCGGGTAATAGTTGGGGATCCAGTAGTAATTCCATTGCAGCACGCGGTCCAGGGCATGGGCGTGGCGCAGCATGTCGGCCTGGGTGTCGGCGCCGACCAGGCCGTCGATCAGATGGTCTACGGCCGGGTCCTGCAGGACCATCAGGTTGTTCGAGCCGGGGTCGTGAGCGGCCGCCGAGCCAAAGTAGTTGTACAACTCGGCACCCGGCGACAGGGTGACCGGGTAGCCGGTGACGATCATGTCGTAATCGCGCGCCATCAGCCGATTGACGTACTGGGCCGAGTCGACGTTGCGGATGTTCAGGCTCACGCCGATCTGGGCCAGGTTGCGCTTCCACGGCAGCAGCAGGCGTTCAAGGCCCGCCTGGCCATTGAGGAATGTGAACGCCAGCGGCGTGCCCTGGCTATTCACCAGGCGGTCGCCTTCGGGGTGCCAGCCGGCTTGTTCGAGCAGGGCCAGGGCCTGCAACTGCTGTTGACGGATGATCCCCGAGCCGTCGGTGACCGGGGCGGTGAACACCGTGGTGAAAACGTCATCTGGCACTTGGCCGCGCAAAGGGGCGAGCAGCTTCAACTCCCCCGCATCCGGCAGCTGGCGAGCGGCCAGAGGGGTATTGGAGAACACGCTTTGCTGGCGGATGTACAGGTTGCGCATCATCTGCCGGTTGCTCCACTCGTAGTCCCACAACATACCCAGCGCCTGGCGCACACGGCGGTCCTTGAACTGCTGCCGGTCGAGGTTGAACACGAAACCCTGGGCCACCTGCGGTTTGGCCGGGGCCAGGTGGGCGCGTTGCAGGCGGCCGTCGTCCAGTTGCGCACCGTTGTAGCCCAAGGTGTAGGCCGTGGCGGAGAACTCGCGGTTATAGTCGTAGCCACCGCCTTTGAGTACCTGGCGCGCCACTTCGGTGTCGCCGAAGTACTCGATGCGCAGCTTGTCGAAATTGTAGCGGCCACGGTTGGCCGGCAGGTCACGTGCCCACCATGCAGGGTCGCGTTCAAAGGTGATGCTGCGGCCGTTATCGATGCGCCCGATGCGGTATGGTCCGCTGCCGACCGGCTTGTCGAAGCCGGCACCGTTGGCAAAATCGCGCTGCTGCCAATCGTGCTCGGGCATTACCGGCAGGCTTGCGAGGTCCAGCGCCAGGGTGCGGCCGTGCTCGGGCTTCAAGTCGAATCGTACGCTGTGCAGGCTTTCCACGGTCACGCCGGTCACGTCGGCAAACTGGGTACGGTATTTGAGGCTGCCCTTGCTCATCAGCAGTTCGAAGGTGAAACGCACGTCTTCGGCGCGCACCGGCTTGCCATCGGCGAAGGTGGCGCGCGGGTCGATGTCGAAACGCAGCCACTCATCATTGGAGCCGCGCTCCATGCGTCGGGCGATCAGGCCGTAAACGGTATAGGGCTCATCGTACGAGCGTACCGCCAGTGGCGCGTACAGCAGACCATCGACTTCGCTGACACCGATGCCTTTGTCGATGTAGGGCAGGATGTGGTCGAACTGGCCGATCTCGATGGCCGAGCGGCGCAAGATGCCGCCCTTGGGGGCGTCGGGGTTTACATAGTCGAAATGCCGGAAGCTGGCGGCGTAGCGGGGGGCTTCACCGTAGACGGTGAGGGCGTGGGTGGTAGCCGCCTGGACCGTAAAGCCCACGCACGAAAATACAAGCCCCCACAATACTTGTGGGAGCGGGTTCACCCGCGAATGCGTCGGAGCAGGCAACGAGGTTGTCTGGTCTGGCCTCTTCGCGGGTAAACCCGCTCCCACAGGGGGGCTGATCACCGGGAGGGGTGAATCAGTCCTGGCGGCTGGTCACTTCCAGCAGGTGGTAGCCGAACTGGGTTTTCACCGGGCCTTGCACGGTGTTGACCGGGGCGCTGAAGACCACGGTGTCGAATTCCTTGACCATCTGGCCTGGGCCGAACGAGCCCAGGTCACCGCCCTGACGACTGGACGGGCAGGTGGAGTTGGCTTTGGCGATTTCAGCGAAGTCGGCGCCTGCTTCGATCTGGGCTTTCAGTTCGTTGCACTTGTCTTCGCTGCTGACCAGAATGTGGCGGGCGGTTGCACGGGCCATGGGTACTGCTCCTTGGGGGTAAAAAAGGCAAGCCTAGCGCACTTGTCCGGGGTATGTCTCGCCAGGCTTGCAACCATTGGCCTACAGTTTTTGTGCCGCCTCACGCAACAGGGTTTCGGTCGAGGCCCAGCCCAGGCAGCCGTCGGTAATCGACACACCGTATTTGAGTGCGCCCTTGCCCAGCGCCTGGCAGCCATCGAACAAGTGCCCTTCGATCATCACGCCGACCAGCGAACGGTCGCCGGCCAGGCGCTGCTCCAGCACCTCATTGAAGACCGCTGGCTGGCGCGCCGGGTCCTTGCCGCTGTTGGCGTGGCTGCAATCGACCATGATCCGTGCCTGCAGGCCGGCCTTGGCCAACGCCTGGCGGGCCATGGCGATGCTGTTGGCATCGTAGTTCGGGCCTTTGTGGCCGCCGCGCAGTACAAGGTGTGTGTCCGGGTTGCCCAAGGTCTCGATGATCGCCGGGTGGCCCTGTGCATCCATACCGAAGTGCCGGTGGGGGTGGGCAGCGCTGCGCATGGCGTCGCTGGCGATGGCGATGCCGCCGTCCGTACCGTTCTTGAAGCCGACCGGCAGTTCCAGGCCACTGACCATTTCGCGGTGGATTTGCGATTCGGTGGTGCGTGCGCCGATCGCCGCCCAAGCCAGCAGGTCATCGAAGTAGCCGGCGGCCATTGGTTGCAGCAACTCGGTAGCGATCGGCAGGCCGCGTTCGATCATGCTCAGCATCAGCCCGCGGGACAAAGCGATACCCGCGTGCATGTCGTCACTGCCATCGAGGTGCGGGTCGTAGGCCAGGCCTTTCCAGCCCACTGTAGTACGCGGTTTTTCGACGTAGGCGCGCATCACCAGCAGCAGTTTGTCGTTGACTTCGCGGCCAAGGGCGGCCAGGCGGTCGGCGTATTCCAGGGCCGCGCGTGGGTCATGGATCGAGCAGGGGCCGACGATGACCAGCAGGCGCGGGTCGCGGCCTTCGAGGATGTCGCGGATGGCCAGGCGATGGGCCTGGACTTGTTGGGCCAGTTCGCTGGGCAGTGGCATCTGCTGCTTGAGCAGGTGCGGGCTGGGCAGGCGCTTGCTGACAGTGGTGTTGGCCGCTTGCGGCTGGGTCAGGGGCAGGGCGAGGCTGGAAGCGTGCATGGCGTTTTTCCCTGGGCGGACAGCGGGTTCAGGCCCGCATTGTCGGCCCTATCGAGGTGTTCGACAGATCGTTGAATTCGTATTGGCTGCTGCATTGCCACCTGTGGAAGACCGATCGGAGGCGGCAGGCTGGCCCGAGCGGGGTTGGCTAAATCGCCAGGCAGAGGTGTTTGCGTAGTAATAAGTGGCGTAGTTCATGAATCTGTCCTCAACGTGAATCGGTGTTGGTCAAAGGCCTGAAAAGCAAAACCCCCGGTCGGGGAGCCGACCGGGGGTTTGAGTATTCTCATGTTCGGCGGCCCCTCGAAGGTGGACGCCGGATGGGTATCGGCGCCTAGTGGCTAAACCAATACCCAAAGTAATAGCTGGCAGGTGCCACGCAGCCGACAACGGCCAGCACAGGGCGCAGGCTGCGACCGGTATGGTTGGCGTGGTTGCGGGTGTGTTTCGGCATGTTGCTCTCCAGTGAATGAGCCCGAGCTTACTTCAGTTCGCACGGGCCATTCAATGGATAAATGCTATGGGGTCAATCATTTGTTTTTGTACTGACTGGTTCAATGACCGTATCGCCCGACCAGGCTTTGAGCCCCCAGGGCGTGGCCTTGCAGCAGTTGCAGCAGGCCGCTGCGATCCAGCCCTTCAGGCAAGGTACCCAAGGGCAGGTCGGTGGCGATCAGGGTCAGTGCGTAATGATGGGGGTTGTCGCCGGCGGGTGGACAGGGGCCGCGGTAGCTGAGGGTGCCACGGGAGTTGCGGCCCACTGTCACGGATGGCCCGCTCAGCCCTGCCGTGCCTGCCTTGAGCCCATCCTGTTCGGGATCGATGTTGTAGGCAATCCAGTGCACCACACCAACGCCCTTGCCACCGTCCGGGTCGAACATGATCAGGGCCAGCGACCGCGTACCTGCGGGCAAGTTGTCCCAGCTCAGTTGCGGGGTCCGCTCTTCGCCGGCGCCGCATGCCGGGTCCGGGCCGACCTGTTGCAGGGCGATGACGCCGCCATCGGTGAATGACGAGGAACTGATCGACATCGCGCCTTGGTTGCCTGCGGCAGCTAACGCAGTACACGGCAGCAAAGCAGCGAACAGCCAGTGTCTGAGGTGCATGGTCAATCCTTGGCAGGGCGTCAGGGCTCAGTTTAGTCCAGCTCGGCTTCAGCGGCTGTCCTGGTCCTCGGCAGTGCCGCCGCTGGCACCGGCACCAGAGCCGGTGCCTTCGCCGGTATTGTTGGAGCCGCCAGCGGCACCGTCGGCGGCATCGGTGTTGCTGCCTGTGTCACTGCTGTCGTTACCTTTGCCGCTGCCGGGGCTGTTGACGCTGCTGCCTTCACCGACGGTCTTGCCGCCAGAGGGGTCGGTTTGCGGATGGCTGTCGGTATGGGTGTCGGTGGCGGCGAAGGCAGTGCCGGTGAGGCTGGTCAGGGCGAGCGCCAGGCACAGGGATAGCGGGCGAATGCGGATCATGGGACTTCTCCTTTGCGGATGATCAGTCATTCGTTTGGCTGGCGGCGGCTGGCGGGGTGCCTTCTGGGCGACGAGTGGCAAATTCTGAGGGGCTGTAAATCCCCGTCACACCCAAGGCCGCCCGCAGAAGGGAATGGGATCTTCTGTGGGAACGGCCTGGTAGCGCGATTGGGCCGCAGAGCGGCCCCTGCAATCATCAGGATGCCGAGTGCTGTGCGGGCGCCGGGGTTTCGACTGGCTCCAGCGGCGGATGCTCCTGCGCGGCATGCATCAGGTCTTCGGTCACCCGCAGCTCGGCGCCAGTTGGCGAGAAGGTGGTCGACGCGGTGAACGGGGCAGGGTGCTCTGCTGCCGGGCGCTTGCCGCGGCGCCACATGAAGAAGCACACCATGGTCAGGTTGACCACGGCAAACGCCCAGAACAACCCGGCCTCACCAAACTCGGTCATCATCGGTGAAATGGCCACTGGGGCCATGGCCGAACCCAGCGAGTTGATCAGTAGCAGGCCCTGGATCATCGGTACCAGCGCATCGGAAGGCGCGCGGTCGGCCGCATGGCTGACCGCCACCGGGTACAGGGTGAACACGCCACCACCCAACAGGAACAGCATGGCCGGTAGCAGGAACGAGTCCGATGGCAGGAACACCGTTACAAGCGACAGGACAACGCACAACGCGGCAAGCGCGAGCAGCACATCAAGGCGGTCCTTGCGGTCGGACCAGCGCCCGACCGGGTATTGCAGCAGCATCGCGCCAAGGATCACCCAGGCCATCATGTTGCCGACCTCACCCACCTCCAGGCCGATGCGTTGCAGGTACAGTGGCAGCAGCGCATAGATGCCGGCAATCGCTACACCCGAGCCGAAGCAGCCGACCAGGCCCGACGGTGCCACACCCAGCAACTGGCGGGGCTTGAGGGGCTCGACCTGGTCCAGCAGCGGCGACACCCGCGGCAGGATCACGATCGGTAACACCGACAGGGCGGCCAGCACGCCGGCCAGCATGAACGGGGCGGTATCGCCTAGCTGGGTGATTTCGCCAAGGCCGGCCTGGGCGATCACCCCGGCGCCGTAGAAGGCGATCATGTACAGCGCCAGCAGGCGGCCACGAATTTTTGCGTCACCGGCCAGCAGCAGCCAGCTTTCGATCACCAGAAACACGCCGACTGCCGCCCAGCCGTTGATCAGGCGCAGCACCGACCACCAGGTGACCTCGTAGAACAACCCTTGCAGCAGGATGGTCACGGCGATCAGCGAGGCGAAGCTGGTATAGGCGCGGATGTGGCCGATGCGCAGGATCAGCCGGTCGTTGAAGATGGCGCCGAGGGTCAGGCCGATGAAGTAAGTCGACGAGACGATACCAATGGTAGTGGCAGACTCACCGGCGGCGCCCAGGCGCAGGGTGGTCAGGGAAGACATGAAGCCGTTGCCCAGGGCAATGATGAACAGCCCGAGCAGGGGCGCCAGCGCCATGGCCAGCAAACGCGGAGACATACGTACCTCTAGTTGGATGAGCGGAATGAGCACCTTCTCGGCGCGCACACCGGCTCGACCCGGCAAGGGGCGAGTGGCGACACGGATGCGACCTGGGCAAGACTCAACCGCTGGGCGCTATGGGAGATTGGCCGGGCGGGGAGGGTTGAGCCTACTTCACATGTGCGTTCATGTGTTCAGGCGCTGACTCTGTCATTGCTGCTGGTTGCCACCGTTCAAGGCGACGGGCGAAAAGGAAGCGGGATTCTACGGGCTTGGACGCTTTTGCCAAGGGGTATGGGTGTGCGACGAGACGCCGCAGTCTCAGCGCGACATGAACATGTCTTCCACAGACATTATCGATGGCTGCTCCTGCGTGCGGTGAGATCGGCACGGCAATCTTGCAGAGTGCTGCATAATGCTGACCCCCCCAACAAGGAAGGCCTCCATGTTCGCGTCGCTGTTCGCAGTCCTGGCTCCGGTTTTCATCGTCGCCGGAATTGGCTTTGCCTGGGCCCGCAAGGGCCTGGATTACCCCACCGATTTCATCGCCCGGGTGGTGATGACCGTCGGTACCCCTTCGCTGGTGCTGTCTACCCTCAGTCGTACCGAGTTGAACCCGAATGCTTTTACCAGCATGGCCGTGGCCTGCTTGCTGTGCACCCTGGGGATGGCCTTGGCCGCTTTGCTCGTGTGTCGCGCGTCGGGCATGCACTGGCGGGTACTGCTGCCGGCGTTCATGTTCCCTAATACAGGCAACATGGGCCTGCCGATCAGTCTGTATGCCTTCGGTGAGCATGGCCTGGCGTTGGCCGTGGCATTTTTCCTGACCCTGTCCATCGTTCAGTTCACCATCGGCATGGCCATCTCCGGCACGGCGGCTTCGCTCAAGGCGCTGCTGCGCAACCCTATCGTCATCAGCCTGGCCGGCGCCATGCCCATCATATTTCTCGATTTCGAACTCCCGCGTTGGTTGGCCAACACCGTAGACCTGCTGGGCGGTATGACCATCCCGCTCATGTTGCTGACCTTGGGGGTATCACTGGCCAGCATTCGCCTGCGTCACGTGGGCAGCGGCATGCTGCTGGGCGGATTGCGCATTGGCCTGGGGGCTGCGGTGGGCTGGGCAGTGGGCGCGGTACTGGGTATGGACAGCCTGGAGCGTGCGGTGCTGATGGTGCAGTCAGCGATGCCGGTAGCCGTGTTCAACTACCTGATGGCGGTGCGGGCCAACCGTGAGCCAGAGCAGGTGGCGAACCTGGTGATGTGTTCTACGGTGCTGTCGTTTGCCTGGTTGCCGGTGGTGCTGGCTTGGTGGATGTAGGCCATTGGCAACGACAGCAATTTCCGTTGAGTCAATGCGCGCTAGCCGGCGGCCCAGCAACCTGGCAATGCGCAGGGGTCACAAGGCCTTGGCCAGAAACGCCGCCGTGCGGCTGTCGGTGCATGCCGCCACCACCTGCGGCGTGCCACTGACCACCACCTTGCCCCCGGCATCGCCAGCCCCCGGCCCGATATCGATCACCCAGTCGCTCTGCGCCACCACTCGCATGTCATGTTCGACCACCACCACGCTATGTCCGCTTTCTACCAGGCGGTTCAGCTGTACCAGCAGCCGGTCGATGTCCTGCGGGTGCAAGCCGTTGGTGGGTTCATCCAGCACATACAGGGTTGCCCCGCGGGCCATGCGCTGCAGTTCGGTCGCCAGCTTGATGCGCTGCGCTTCACCACCGGACAGCTCGGTGGCCGGTTGGCCCAGACGCAAGTAGCCCAGGCCGATATCCTGTAGCACTTGCAGGCAACGGCGGGCAGGCGGTTGTTCGGCAAAAACCTGCAGGGCCTGGTCGACGGTCAACTGCAGCACTTGCGCGATGTTCATGCCTTGCCAGCTCACCGCCAGGGTTTCGGGGTTGTAGCGGGCACCCTGGCAGGTCGGGCAAGGCGCGTACACGCTGGGCATGAACAGCAACTCGACGCTGACGAAACCCTCACCCTCGCAGGTGGCGCACCGGCCCTTGGCAACGTTGAAGGAAAAGCGCCCGGCGTCGAAGCCCTGTGCCTTGGCCTGCTCGGTAGCTGCGAAGAGTTTGCGCACGTGGTCGAACAGGCCAGTGTAGGTGGCCAGGTTGGAGCGCGGCGTGCGGCCGATCGGCTTCTGGTCAACTTGCACCAGCCGCTTGATGCTGCCAAGCCCGGCGCTCACGTGGCCGCTGCTGGTCTGTTCAGGTTCGTCTTCCAGGCTTTGCGCTTCGGGCTCGCTACGTTGCTCGGCATGGCCCAGGTGTGCCCCCACCAGTTCCAGCAGGGCCTGGCTGACCAGGCTGGATTTGCCCGAGCCGGAAATACCGGTAACGGCGGTAAAGCAGCCCAGCGGAAATGCGGCGCTCAGGTTATCGAGGTTATTGCGTGTGATGCCTTCAAGCTTCAGCCAGTCGCGGGCCTGGCGGGGGGCGCGTGTGGCCTGTACCGGGGCATTGAACAGGTAGGTGCGGGTGCATGACTGTTGCACCTCGGCCAGGCCGGCAGGCGGCCCGCTGTAGAGGATGGTGCCACCGTGCTCGCCGGCAGCTGGCCCTACATCCACCAGCCAGTCGGCGCGGCGCATGGTGTCCAGGTCGTGCTCCACCACATACACCGAGTTGCCAGCCTGTTTCAGGCGCTGCAGGGCTTCGAACAGCGCTTCACTGTCGGCCGGGTGCAAGCCGGCCGACGGCTCGTCGAGTACGTAGACCACCCCAAACAGCTGCGAATTCAGCTGGGTGGCCAGGCGCAGGCGTTGCAGTTCACCGGAAGACAAGGTCGGGGTACTGCGCTCCAGGGCCAGGTAACCGAGGCCGAGGTCAAGCAGCGTATCAATACGTTCCAGCAGCTCGTTGGCGATGCGTTGGGCCGCCAGGCGTTTTTCCAGGGTCAGCTCGTCCTGCTGTTGGGTCAGGTAGTCGGCTGCCGCCACCTTGCGGAACACCTCGGCCAGCGCCTGCAACGACAGGTGCGACAGTTCGGCGATGTCCAGCCCGGCGAAGGTCACGCCCAGCGCTTCGCGCTTCAGGCGTTTGCCCTGGCACAGCGGGCAGGGGCTGGGGCGCATGTACTGGGACACACGCTTGCGCATCTGCGCGCTCTGCGAGTGCATGAAAGTATGCAGCACGTAACGCCGTGCACCCATGAACGTGCCTTGATAGCTGGGCTCCAGTTTGCGCTTGAGGGCTTCGCGGGTCTGCGCCGGGGTCAGGCCGGCATACACGGGGGCGGTGGGTGTCTCTTCAGTGAACAGGATCCAGTCGCGCTGTGCCTGGGGCAGGTCGCGCCAAGGGATATCGACGTCATAGCCCAGCGTGACCAGAATGTCGCGCAGGTTTTGCCCTTGCCAGGCCATTGGCCACGCCGCCACCGCACGCTCACGGATGGTCAGCGACGGGTCGGGGACCATGGTCGCTTCGGTCACCTCGTAGACACGGCCCAGGCCATGGCATTGCGGGCAAGCGCCCTGGGGCGTGTTCGGAGAAAAGTCTTCGGCGTACAGCATCGCTTGCCCGGCCGGGTAGTGGCCAGCGCGGGAGTAGAGCATGCGGATCGAGCTGGACAAAGTGGTCACGCTACCCACCGAGGAACGTGCACTCGGCGTGCCGCGTTGCTGCTGCAGGGCCACCGCCGGCGGCAGCCCGTCGATGGCATCTACGTCCGGCACGCCAACCTGGTCGATCAGGCGCCGGGCATAGGGCGCCACCGATTCGAAATAACGCCGCTGGGCTTCGGCATACAGCGTGGAGAACGCCAGTGAAGACTTACCCGAGCCGGACACGCCGGTGAACACCACCAAGGCATCGCGAGGAATATCGACATCGATGTTCTTCAGGTTGTGCTCGCGGGCGCCACGGACGCGGATGTAACCGCTTGGGGTGGTCGGGCTTGGAGGCATGAAGCAGTCCTTGTCTGAAGCTGAGCAGGGCGCTCAAGTTAACAGCAATTGCAGCGCCCTTGTGTGGGCAGCAGTCAAGGAACCTACCCGATGGAGCCAGTGGGGGGCAGGGAGCCGGCTGTTTTCGCCTTGTCTGACTTCGTCTCAAGGCTTTTCATACCAACCCTAGCGGGTGCCCAGCACATCGCGGATGTTGTCCACCACGTTGTTGTCCTTGATCACGTCACTCAACCAGCCTTCCAACGGCATGTTGCCCCACTTGATCGCACGTTCGATCAGGTAGGGTACCGGGCTTTGCGGTTCGCTCTGTTTGAAGTACTGGGCGATGCCCGCAAGCATGGTGAATGCCTCGTCGCGGGTCAGCGGGGTGGTGCGCAGGGCTGCAGGCGCGGTCGTCGGGGGCGTGGCATTCATCGGTTCACCTGCTTCGTGGAGGTTGGCGCCCGTGGCCTGTGGCTGTGCTTCCTCCGGGATGGCGGGGTGTAGCTCTACGCCGCGGTCCTTGAGCAGTTTTTCCGCCAGCTGGCTGGCACGCGAAAGCATGTCGGCAAGGCTGGCAAAGCTGGGCGCCTCGTGGCCGAACAAGCGGTCGGCGCTGGCCTGCAGGCGTTTGCATGCATTCAGGCTGGTAGCGATCTGCTGGGCCTTGGCGCGCAGGTAATCGGTGTCGGTAAGCGCTACCGAGCGCTGGAAGATCTCGGCGTTGATCTTGCCTTCGTTCAGCGCTGTCTGCATCGCCTTGGGGTTTTGCAAGGCGAGGTTTTCTACATGGCGTGATTCGTCATAGCGCAACACGCCGAAATTCTGCCCCTGGATAATGGGCAAGCCACCGGCAATGTCGGTGAGCGTGGTCTTCAGCCAGGACAGTCGCGCCGCGCGCTCGTCCAGGCCGTCTTCGAGCGTTGGGTACAGCGTTTCCCAGAACGCAACCAGGAGCTGTTCGGTCAGCTCAAGGCCAAAGGTGATGCCTTCGAAGTGTTCACGCTGGGCCAGCCCCTCGCAGAGCCAGGCCACCAGCATCAGGTCTTTGCTTTGCTGCGCAAGCCCCTGAGCCGACAGGTTGATCACCTGCTCCCAGTCGGCAGTCTTCAAGTCGGTTTGCCAGTCGCCCTGGGTGAGGTAGTCAGGGTCCGCCCGGCGTGCCTCCTTGATCTGGTCGAACAAGGCAGAGAAGCTCAAGTCTTCGCCACTGCCACCCTCGATAGGGGCGACCAGTGTGGCCAGCGAGAGGTCATTGAGAATTTCAGGCATAGAACACTCTGGACATGGCTAATGAACAGCGCGCCAGAAAACCCGGCGCGCTGCAGAACACAGGCCGCCGAAGCGGCCCATGGTTTGGCACGTGCTTAGGCAAACACTTTGTTCGCGGTGCGGTCCCAGCCACCGACGATGTTGCCGCCGGCCTGGCCGTCGGTGCGGTTCTGCTGAGTGTAGGTAGTCTTGATGCGGGCAAAGTTGAAGCTGATTTCTTCAATTGGCAGGTCACTGACCGCCTTGTCTTCACCATTCTGGTTGCCACCGGCGACAAACTTGACCGAAGAGACCACCACTTCTTCCATGTCGATGGTCAGGTAGGTGACCTTGTCGCCACCGGCGCGGTTCACGTTCAGCTTCAGCTTGGCAATGTGCTTGCCGGTGCAGCAGTGTTCGAACAGTTTGGCCGATGCCTTGTCGACTGCCTTGCGGATCTTGAAGTCGCTCAGGGCAACGCGCTCGGAGGACGCACCGCCCGAGGAGCTGGCGGTTGCCGACGTAGCCTGGGTGGCGCCGTACTCGTAGCCCAGCACTTCGATCCAGTCCTTGTGTTTTTCATCCAGTACTTCGCCTGGGATGCCGTCGATTTGGATATACGCGTCAAATGCCATTGTGAAACTCTCCATTAACAACATGTAAAGGGTTGCTCATGCGCCCCTTGGTTTTGACCTCGCCGGGCGCGCCGGCAGAGGTAGCTTGCCGCCGCCCGGGCCTCATCCTGTGAGGCCCCGGCGACCGGTTATTGCGGCGTGGCTCAGTTAAGCCCACGCACTTCGATTTCCACCCGGCGGTTGGGCTCCAGGCACTTGATCAACTGCGTTCGCGGTTGTTGCATGTCGCAGTTGACCAACGGTTTGCGGCTGCCTTCGCCCTGCGCGACCATCAGTTCGGCAGGTACGCCCTTGCCAACCAGATAGGTGCGGATGGTTTGTGCCCGTTGTTTCGAAACCTGCAGATTGCTCTGCCTGTCACCCAGTTGGTCGGCGTGCCCCGAGATGATGATCTTGCCGATATTTGGCGTGTTCAGCAGCTTGCTGGCAATTGCGCTCAGCTGGTTCTGGCCTTCGTTTTTCAGGCTCTGGAAGTCGGCGCGGCCGAAGGCGAACAGGGTGTCGGATTCCAGCGTGATGGTCTCGATCGCGCGCAGTGACTGGGCCCGCAGGCTATCGATGTAGTTGCGCGAACTGGACATCAGGAAGGCGTTGTCGAGAATGCGCGGTACATCTGGTTCACGAATCTGGTCGCTGTAGAACGTGATCTGGCGGCTGGCGTACAGGTAGTCCTGGTTGCCACCGGCCTCGCTGCCAGCGGCGGCCATGCTGTTGCCGGTATGGCGGGCGATGGCCGGGTACCAGTAGTCCGGCAGGTGCGCCTTGAGAAACGCCGGGTCGGCATGCTCGCGCTGGCCCGGAGAAAGCATCACATAAGTGTCCAGGGCCGCCTTTCCGAAATTGGCGATCGACTGGGCGCGGTTGTCATGGGGCAGGGCCTCGGCCTCTACGCTGTCAATGCCGCTCACTGGCTGCAGTTCACGGGTGTTGCGCTGGTAGACCTTGAGCGTGGTCAGCAGGTACAGGGTACGGGTCAGATTATCGGCCGTGGGCTTTAGCATCACATTCTGCAACGTGGCGAAGTAGCGGTCGCGCAGCAGCGGCTCGACCTCATGGCCCTGGTACAGGCCCAGGCGCATGCCGAGGGGCACGCCCTTTGCGTGGTGTTGCTCATGGTATTGAGCAGCCCAGAAGCGCAAGCGGTCGAGGCTTCGCCAGGCGGTATACTGGCCGCTGGACGCCTGGTCGTCGGCCTTGGCCTGGGCTAGTTCGCCGGCAATGCTGGCCAGGGTGGCGCGGTTGTTCAGGTACGACCAGCCCCACAGGCTGCACAGCACCAGTGCCGCGAGGCCGGCTGCGCCAACCCACCCGGCCTTGCGCCGGCGTTCACGGTGGTTGCTGGTGTAAAGCGCCACCAAATGCTGGTCGGGAATGATCACTTTGCGGAACAGGCTGTTGATGAACAGCGGCGCTGGCTGGCTGCCGGCAGTGCCCGTACCTTCTGCGTGTTCGAGCGCGAAGCGTTCGGCCACATGCTGGCCGTGGCAACCCCACTGAGCCTCGTCTGCCTGCAGCGCCGCGGTGAAATAGAAACCGCGCAGCATTTCGGCATTCTGGTAAGGGTTGGCACGCAGCAGGCTGTCGACGAACTGATGCAGGCGCGGCTTGAGCGCGGCCAGCTCCAGCGGGAAGCGGTAGGCAGCGTCGTTCCGCCGGGTGACTTGTATGTCCTGCTGCACCAGCTGCTGGCTCGCCATCTGCCCCCAGTAACGGGTCAGCTCGTCCATCGCAATGCTGAAGCGCTGGCCCCAGTCGGCTTGCTCGTAACCCTTGTGAGAGAAGGTTTTACCCATCACTTCACCACGAGCCGCGTCGTCCAGTTGGCGATAGAACGCGGTGAAACCAGGGATCAGGTCGCACTTGGTGAACACCAGGTAGATTGGCAGGCGCACTTCCAGCAGCGCGCAGCTTTCCTGAATGCGTTCGCGCAGGCGCTTGGCCACGCGCTCCTGGTCTTCGACCGAGCCATGCAGGATATCGGCGATGCTGACGCTGACGATCAAGCCGTTAAGGGGACGGCGCTGGCGGTGCTGGCGCAGCAGTTGCAAAAAGCCGCGCCACTTGCCGGCTTCCTCGGGGCTGTTCATGTAACGCCCGGCAGTGTCCAGCAGTACCGCTTCAGAGCTGAAGAACCAGTCGCAGTTGCGCGTGCCGCCCAGGCCCGCGACCCGCACGCCTTCGCGCTCGGCATAGGGGAAGTTCAGGCCCGACTGCAGGATCATCGTGCTCTTGCCGGCGGCAGGCTGGCCAATGACCAGGTACCAGGGCAGGGCATACAACGCATCCTTGGTCGAGGTACCGCGCGGCTTGTTGCTGTGCAGGCGCTCGATGCTCTGCAGCAGGCGCTCGCGCAACAGGCTGACTTCTTCCCGGTCGGCCGGGGCTGCACTGAGTACGGCCTGGTCGGCGTCGTCGCGCAGCAGGCCTTCAAGGTTGTGGTGCTGACCCACTCCGCGGTACAGCAGCAGTACATAGCCCGCCGACAGCAGCAGAAACACGCCGATCCCGGCCAGCAGGCTGTGCAGCGAGGCGAAGCCGAAGGCTCGGCCGATGGCCCAGACCAGGAAGATCGCCAGGAAGAACGCCACGCCCAGCAGGTAGGGTTGGTAGCGCAGGCAGTAGTACTTGAGCTTGTTCATACAGGCGTCGCATCCAGTGCATCGACGAACTGGTCGATGACATGTTCAAGGGGGCGGTCGTAATCGTGCAGCCGTGGCACCGTTGTCAGCGGGCTGAGCAACTCCAGGTGCTGGCGCGGGTCGGCACAGCCACTGAGCAGGCGGTAGGCACAACTGGCGTGGCGCGCCGGGAAGCAATACAGCTGCGGGTGCATGAAGTCGTCGGCCAACAGGCTCACTGCCGGCAGCTCTCGGTGTTCGCTCATGCGGGCCAACCAGGTCAGCCACAGGTCGGCAGTGGGGTTTTTAAGGCCACGTTCGGCCGGCAACGGCAATTCGATGCCGCCTGCAAAGTCGCCCTGCAGCGAGGCACGGCCGAGCTGCAGGTGGGCGAGGGCAGTGGCACTGTCGAAACCAGGCCAGGACCCATGAAGGGCACGGGCCACATCCGCGAAGCTGAAATCATGCAGGAACTTGGCGTGCACCCGGCGGAACAGGTCCAGGTCCTGGCGCTGCAGCGGGCGCAAGGCCTTGATCCGTTCGAACAGGCGGGTGCAGTCGGCGCCTTGCACGGCCTGGTGCAGCATCGGCTTGATCTGCGCGCTGAACAGCTCGCCAAGCGTGAACGGGTTGACCAGCCCAGTATTGTCATCGCCCTTGAGCAACTGGAAGATGAAGAACGGGTAGCGCCGCTGGCTGGCATCGCGTGAGCTGAGCAGGCCACCCAGTAGCCAGTTGCCGTTGCGTGCGCGGTAGGTGAAAAAACACATCGGCAGCGCGTCGAACAACGCCTGCCAGTCATCGCGGTAGCGCATGGCTGCCAGCGATGACTGCAACCAGGCGTCGAACTCGCAGACTTCTTCCGCCGCCCCATGCAGGCTGACGAAATCTGCGCTCGACGGCAGCTTGCCGAAGCAACCGATCATTGCGCGCCCCTGCTGTTGAGGGCGCTCAGGGCCTTGACGTCACCCAGATCGGTCAGCTTGACCCCACCGAAATTGCGCACGACAAGGCTTACGCGGCCGCTGGCGGTGTTCCAGCTGAAGCGTTGCTGAATGCCGTCAAGGTCGTCGACCCGAGCGCTCTCGTTCATGCGCAGCAGGCCCCACCGCCCAGGGAAGTCGAACACGGTGACCCGTGTGCCGCTCAGGGTGACGACGTCCAGGCGCGCGCCCGGAGCGTTGCTGTTGCCCGGCCAGGCGAAGCGGTTCCAGCTGCTGCGGCCGTTGCGGTAGTGCTGCTCCTGGCCATCGAGGGTGAAGACGATGTCGGTGAAGTTGGCTGAAGGCTCCAGCATGATTTCGAAGCCGTTGTCACGGTCCGACAGGCTGGCGATTACCTGGCCCACGGAGCTGGCCTTGTCGATGCTGTTGAGCATGCCAGGGTTGACCAGCGCCGGCCCCTTGCCATCGCCCACACCCAGACCTTCGCCACCGGCCAGGTTGCCGATTTCGTTGCGCTTGAAGGCCGGCAGCAGCCCGCTGTCGGGATCCACGAAGCGTTGCAGGTCTTTCACCGAAGCCTCGTTGCGGCTGCTGCCGGCAATCGGGTAACGGTGTGCCATCACCTGCTCCCAGGGCTTGGCGATCTGCTGCGCCCAGGCCTTGGCGATCTGCTGGCCGGCCGGATCGCGCAGGGTCGCCCAGGCATACTGGATGGGCAGGCTGAACAGCCCCTGCAGCGAGCGCGACAGGCCATCCTGGCTGGTGTCGACGCTGCTTTCCACGTAGTTGCGCACGGTAGTGATTTCGCTCGGCTGGCCTTCCAGGGTCTCGCTGATCAACTGTTTGCTGCTCTTGCCCACATCCTGCGAGCGCTGGATGTTGTTCATGCGTACCTTGAGCTTGCGCAAGGCGGCCAGGTAGCGGTCCATGATGGTGCTGTCGGCGCCTTCGGCGTTGTTTTCGGCGAACACCCGCGCCACCGGCTCGAAGCGCTTGGCCAGGCTACCGTCGTCCACCGCCGGCAGGACCGGGGCGACGTTGGCGGGCAGGGTGTCGTTGGCGTCGAACAGACCGGTGACCTTGCTCCAGAAACCATCATCGCGGGTGTTGCCGGGGGCCGGGATGGCTTGCTTGACCGGCAGGTCCCACCGGGTATTGTCGTTGACCGCCTGCAACAGGTTCTTCACGGGTGAGTTCTGCACGTCGCTCAGCAGCCCCAATTGCCGGGTCGCCGAGGCTAGGTCGGCGAAGTGGCGCACGCCAACGCTGCTGACCATCTTGTACCAGGCCTGGGTGTAGTCGCGCTTGTAGCGGGTCATGAACTCGCGCACGAAGTTGGCCTTCTGCACGATGGCATCGCCACCTTCGCCGTCCAGCACCCAGTCCGATTCGTTGCGCAGGTTGCCCGACACCAGCTTGATCAGCTCGGGCTTGACGAAGGTGTCCCAGCCCTGGCGGGTGTAGATCGCCGGCACGCCAGCGGTTCCATACAACAGCGCGCGGCCCGGTTGCGGGACCAGGTCGTTGAGGTTCAGTGCCGGGAACTGTCGGCTCGACTCGAGCTGCAGGCGCAGGTACTCGCGATCGACCAGCGAGCTGGAAATCATGAACGACTTGAGGTTCTGCCGGGTTTCGTTGATCAGCTGTTCGTTGCGCGGCAACGACGGCGCCTGGCCCTGTTCCAGCAACTGCACGTACAGCGGGGCATTTTCCGCGATCACGCCTTCGTCGGCCGCGGTGCCTTCGGCGGCGGCGCTGGCCCAGGCCTGGGGCAGGCTGGCAGCGACGAAGGCCGGGTCTGGATGGCCCTGGGGCTCGGTCAGCAACAGGTATAGCTTGAGGGTGTTGTAGGCCTCGATGATCGACGCCACCTGCTGCTCGTCGAGGCGTCCGAGCATTTCTTCGGACAGTGACAGCCCACCGGTGGCGGCGGACAGCTCGGCGCCATCGCTGGCAGTGGCGAGGTTGACCTTGGCGGCATAGGCGCCAGCACGGGTGTTGCCCAGCGCGGCCTTTGCCCTGGCTGCAACGGCAGGGGCCAGCGGCTTGCCAGTGCGTTTCTTCGGCAGCGGGGCCGGGGTGAATTCCAGCTCCTGGTTGATACCGTTGGCGAAGGTGTTGAACGCCCGCATCTGCACTTGCAGGTTGCGTGCGATCGGTTCCAGCGCCTGGCTGCGCAACTGCGCCAGGTAGGCGCTGCGGGTCACCTTGTGAATCGCCTCACCCTGGTACAGGCCACCACCCAGCTGCAAGGGCACTCCCTGCAGGCGATGGGCTTCGACGTTGGCCATCTGTTCACGCAGCACTTCCAGGCCCTTGCCTGCGGCCAGCTGCTGCTCGCGGTCTGCTGCCTGCTCGATGTGCGCCAGCTGCCCGCGCAGGCTGTCCAGCCACTGACGGTTATTGGCGAACGACAGCGCTTGCCAACCGATGAACAGCAACCCGGTGGCGGCGGCCAGGCCCAGTAGCAGTGGGCTGAACGCAGCCTGGCGGCCCAGGCGCGACTGGTAAAGGATCAGATCGCGGTCGGGGAAGATCACCTGGCGGAAAGTGTCGGTGATGAAGTAGCTGCGGTTGCCCAGGGCCTTGCCGACGTGCCCGGCCTGCTCATCGTAGGCGGCCTGCAGGGCGAATTCGTCGGCGATGACGTCTTCATAGACCTGCCCCAGTTGCTGCCCGTTCTGCAGTGCACTGGTGAAGTACAGGCCACGCAGCAGCAGCGGGGCACCGCCGCGATGGCCGCGGGTGAAGTGTTCGAGGAATTGCTCGAGCACACCGCTGAGGGCCGCGAAGTACTGTGGGAAATTCAGCAGGGTGCTGTCGGCTTCGGCACCGAGGGCGATCATCTGCGCGTCGACGTGCTGGCGAATATGAGCTTGCAGCTTCTTCAGGCGCGTCTGCAGCACCGCGTGCAGGCCGTTGGTGCGGATTTCCGAAAGGCCAAAGGTCATGCCCAGCGGCTGCTGGCGATCGTGCAGGTCGAGGCCGTCGAAAGCCTGGCTGAAGCCCGGCAACTGGTCGGTCTTGCTCAGCATCAGGTAAACCGGCGGGTTGGCATCGAGACATTCGGCGTATTCTTCCACCCGGGCCACCAGCTGGGCCGCGAGGGCATTGCGCTCATCGCTGTTAGCCGCCAGCAGCTCGGGCAGGCTGACCACCAGGACCAGGCCATTGATCGCCGCTTTGCCGCGTTGCTTACGCAGCATGCGCAGAAAGGCCGAGAACTCGCTGGCCGACTGGTCGTCGCGCAGGTAGCGCCCGGCGGTGTCGATCATCACGGCGTCGGGGCTGAAGTACCAGTCGCAGTGCTGGGTACCGCTTTCACTGTCGTTGGCCGTAGCGATACTGGCCGACAGACCGGAATGGGTCAGCAGCGAGGTCTTGCCGGCCGCCGACATGCCGACCACCAGGTACCAGGGCAGGTCGGACAGCGCCGCCTTGCCGCCGCCACCCGCGGAGCGGTCGGTGCGCAGCATGGCGATGGCGTGCTTCAGGCGCTCACGCAGCACCTGCTGGTCACGGAACTCGCCAGTGGCATTCCACGAGCGGTCGACCTCGATCTGCAGCAGGTTCTCCAGGTTGTGTTCGGCGCGAATGCGCTGGTATTGGCGCAGCACGATTACCAGCAGGAAGCAGGCACTGATGATTGCCAGCGCTTCAGGCACGTGATGACGCAGCCAAGGCACCAGCGGCGCGGCCAGCCAGCAAATCAACAGGCTAGCCAGCCACAGCAGTGGCAGCAGCACCCAGAAACTTTTCAACAGACGCAGTAATGTTTTCATGTCTTCCTGACTCGGCTACCTGGTATGTGCTCAGGCACTGAACAGCTGGCGGATTTGTTCGGACAGGGCGGCGACGTCCTTGTCCAGCAACCAGTCCAGCGTCAGGTACACGGCGACGCAGACCAACGCGATCAGCGCCAGATACACCCACAGCGGTACTTCATGGCGCAGCATCTGCGACACCGGGTCGGGCAGTGCCCAGTCCGGTGACAGGGCTTTGGGCGCCTTGCGGTAGCGGGCAATATCCTGGCCCAGGGTATTGGCCAGGTAACGCAGTTGGTCTTTCTGCCCGAGGCTGAACTTGCCCTCGAAGCCCAGTGCCAGGCACAGGTGGTAAACCTCGAGTACGTCGATGTTCTGCTTGACGTCGGCGCGCAGCGCCTCGACCTTCTCGAAGAAGCCTTCGCCGGCCAGGTGCACGCCGAAATAGCGGAACTGCAACGGCTGCAGCTCGAAGTGCCGACGCAGCGCGTTGTCGTCCGAGCGCAGTACGCTTTCGTCGAGGAAGGCGCACAACGCGTATTGGCTGTCCTTGACCTGCTCGACGCTGTAGTTGGCGGCACGGGCATCACGTTCCAGGTTGGCGAAGAAGCGTTCGACGCTACCTTCGAAGGCCTGCACCGAGGTGACCTGGCGGCCGCGACGTACGATCAACGCCATGCTGATGAAGTCCTGGACCAGGTCCTTGAGCGTCGGTTTGTCGCTGGCAGCCGGGACGGCGCCCTGTTGCAGTACGGCTTCGGTCATTTGAGCACCGCCATCAGTTCAAGCTTGAGGTTGGTAAAGGCGCTGGGCGCATAGAAGCAGATGGCCTGGGCGCTGATCATTCGCTCATACACAGTGCCGTGTGGCTCGATGGCGAAGTACTGGTTGTCCAGGCGCACCGGAATCGCGTTTGGCAGCCGCGCGGCATGATTGAGGGTGACACCCGGCATGGCGCTGTTGACCACCACTTCAATGTCTTCCGGCGAACCGACCTTGAACGCGCGGGGCACCAGCTCCAGCAGGCTGGCGCCGGGCATGTCGGCGTGCACGGCGATATAGAAGTCGGCTTCGGCCAGCCGCGGGTCGTGCAGTTGGCCTTGCCAGTGCGATGGCTTGGTCTGGGTCAGGTTGATGACAATGCACTGGTTGGGCACGACGTTGTCGAGCATCACCCGGATCATTTCGTCGAGCTTGACCAGCGACGCGGCCGGGTCGTGGTGGTCGTACTCGGGGATGTCGCAGAGCTGGGTGTCCAGGGTGAAGGTCAGCAGGCCGCCGGCCAGGTCGGCCAGGAACAGGTACAGGCGCTCCGGGTGCAGGCGCGGGTGGGCCAGTAGATGAGCCAGCTGCGGGTGGGCACGGTTGACCGTGTTCAGCAGCCAGAACAGGGTGACATCGCTGGAGCCGAACTCGGCGATCTGGTCGGCGCGCTCGCGGCGCCGGCCGGAAAGCGCCTTGCTCTTGGCCTGCAGGGCGCCGAGCAGGCGCTTGCCGATGCCGGCAATGGTCTCGTGGCTGCCCAGGTGCAAGGTGGGGTGGACGAAATGCGGGTCAAGGTTGAAACCGCCCATGCTGTTGCGTGTCAGCTTGGCCAGGGGGCAGTGGCTGTAACCGTCGAGGCTGTCACCGTCGACCAGCAGTACGACGTTCAGGCGCAAGCTGGTGATTTCGTTCTCCAGCTCGCCTTCATTAAGGTCGGGCAGGGTGTCGAACTGCTTGCGAAAGCGCCGAGCAGCCTTGTGTTCGTGGCCATCCTCGACGTAGTTGCGGCCGAATGGCTCGGGCAGCTTGAGCGCAGCATACACCTTCAGGTCGTTGGCCTTGAGCAGATCCTTGAGGTCGCGCGCGGCCGGCAGCGGATCGTGCTGCGGCGCGTCGTAGAGGCTGCCATCGGGGAACACCAGCTTCAGGCGCTTGAGCTGCAGTGAACCAGTGGCCAGGGCGTCCTCGTCCACCTGCAGCGCCTGAACTCCCCAATGGAAAGGAGTGCTGCGCAGGGTCGCCTCAGCCAACTGGTGCTGATGGAATTCGTCCTGATACTGGAAGTGTTGGGGCAGCAGGAACATGCCTTCCGACCACATCACCCGGCTCTGCTTGCTCATTTGACGCTATCCACTAAAGAATTGAAGGTTGAATCCATGGCGTTGCTGGCCGACTGGCTGGCGGCGTCGGTGGCTTTGTCGACGACCGCGTCCTGCACCTTGTCGCTAAGGGTCGCCTCGGCATCCTTGGCCTTCTGCGCAGCGGCAAGCTGGTCGGCGGTCGGCGGTTTGTTCAGTACGTCCACGCCCCGCATGGCGCTGATTTCGGTGTTGTCCACCAGCACCCGCAGGCCGTCGGAGGAGAACCAGATACCGTCCTTGCGCAGCGAATTGGCGTCGAAGGCGACTTTCCAGCGCGCGTCCTGCTCATCGCGGAAGAACGCCGCCACGCCGACGTAGCGCGCGCTCTTGGCCAGCGGCCACTGGTCGATCTGGCCGATGCCAGGCAACAGGGTAATCTCGCGGGTCTCCACCAGGGTGCTGCCCAAGGCTTTCTGCGGGGCGTCCCACAGGGTCTCGGCATCGGTAGCCGCGAAGCGCTCGAGGTCGGTCAGCTGGTACACGCGCATCACCACCGACAGCGGGTTGCCCTCGGCATCGGGGTTGAGCTGGTTGCCGCCGTCGGAGGTCAGGATGACCTTTTCGCTGTCGGCCAGCATGTCGGCCGCCCAACTGTCTTCCATGCGTTTGCCGATACGGTCGGTGACCCCGCAGCCGGCCAGCGCTACCAGCAAGGCGGCTGCAGTCAGGCGTTTGAGGACGATGTGCTTGTGTTGCATCACGGCAAAACCTCCGGGTACTGGTCAGGCCAGGCGATAGGCAAAATCGCCATCGCTGCCCAGCTCGATCGCAAGGTGCTGGATCGGCGCGTCCTGGGCCATGCGCTCGAGCACGCGCTGGGCGAGTTCGGGCATCAGGGTCTGGGACAGGATGTTGTCGATGTTGCGTGCGCCGCTGTCGACCTCGGTGCAGCGGGCGGCGATGGCCTTGACCAGTGCCTGGTCATAGCTGAGCTCGGCCTGGTGGTTGCGGGCGAAGCGCTTGGCGATGCGTTCGAGCTTGAGGGCGACGATGCGCTCGAGGATCTGGTCCTGCACCGGGTAGAACGGCACGATGTTCAGGCGACCGAGGAAGGCTGGCTTGAACACATGGTTGAGCTGGTCGCGCAGGTCTTCCACGATCGCCTCGGGCGTCGGCAGCTCGGTGGCGTTCAGGCAGGTCTGCATGATGCGCTCGGTGCCGGTGTTGGAGGTGAGGATGATCACCGTGTTGCGGAAATTGATCTCGCGGCCTTCGCCATCGTCCAGCACGCCCTTGTCGAACACCTGGAAGAACAGTTCCAGCACGTCGGGATGGGCTTTTTCCACCTCGTCGAGCAGCACCACACTGTACGGCTTGCGGCGCACCGCTTCGGTCAGCACGCCGCCTTCGCCGTAGCCGACGTAGCCGGGTGGCGAACCCTTGAGGCTCGACACGGTGTGGGCCTCTTGGTACTCGGACATGTTGATGGTGATCAGGTTGCGCTCGCCGCCGTACAAAGTGTCGGCCAGGGCCAGGGCGGTTTCGGTCTTGCCGACACCGCTGGGGCCTAGCAGCAGGAACACGCCAATCGGCTTGTTCGGGTCTTCCATGCGCGCTCGGGAAATCTTGATGCGCTTGCCGATCTCATGCAGGGCGTGGTCCTGGCCCAGCACGCGTTCACCTAGCAGGGCCGGCAGGCGCTGCACGGTATCGATTTCGTCACGCAGCATCTTGCCCAGCGGGATGCCGGTCCAGCCACTGATGACCTGGGCGATGGCGCCGCTGTCGACCAGCGCGTGGACCAGTGGCTGCTCGCCTTGCACGCGCGCCAGCTCGGCACGCAGGGTATTGAGCTGTTGGGCGTCGGCATCGTTGGCGGCGTCCAGTGCCTTGAGCTGTTCGACCAGCTCCAGCTCTTGCTGCCACTGGGCATTGAGCTGCTGTTCCTGCTGCTGCTCGGCCTGCAGGGCAGCCTGCAGCGCTTCCAGGCGGCGGGCATGGTCGTGCCCCTTGCCGGCTTCGTGGCCGAGCACGCCGATTTCCGCCTGCAGGTTGTCGATCTGTCTGCGGCAGTCTTCCAGTGCGCCGGGCAGCGAAGATTGCGCCAGGGCAATGCGTGCACAGGCCGTGTCGAGCACGCTGACCGCCTTGTCGGGCAGCTGGCGGCCGGTGATGTAGCGGTTGGACAGGCGTACCGCCTGCACCAGCGCTTCGTCCATCACCGCCACCTTGTGGTGCTCGCGCATCTTGCCGAGCAGGCCGCGCAGCATGTGAATGGCCTTGTCTTCATCGGGCTCTTCCACTTTGACCACCTGGAAGCGGCGGGCGAGGGCGGCGTCCTTCTCGAAGTACTTCTTGTATTCGGCCCAGGTCGTGGCAGCGATGGTACGCAACTCGCCACGGGCCAGGGCCGGTTTCAGCAGGTTGGCGGCGTCGTTCTGCCCGGCCTGGCCGCCGGAGCCGATCAGGGTGTGGGCTTCGTCGATGAACAGGATGATCGGGTGCAGGCTGCGCTTGACCTCTTCGATCACTGCCTTGAGGCGGTTCTCGAACTCGCCCTTGACCCCGGCGCCGGCCTGTAACAGGCCCAGGTCGAGGGTGTGCAGGGCAACGTCCTTGAGCACCGCCGGCACGTCACCCTGGGCAATGCGCAGCGCCAGGCCTTCGACCACGGCGGTTTTTCCGACCCCGGCTTCGCCCGTGAGGATCGGGTTGTTCTGCCGGCGGCGGGTGAGGATGTCGACCATCTGCCGTACTTCGAACTCACGGCCCAGCACCGGGTCGATGCGGCCTTCGCGGGCGCTTTGGGTAAGGTTGACCGTGTACTGGTCCAGTGCCGGGGTCTTGCCGCTGGCCTTGCCCGACGTGCTCACTGGCGCCGCTGGGCTGGCCAGTGGGCTGGCCTGCCTGGATTCGGCGCTACCCTCCACCAGCGCGGAAAGGTTCAGGCGCAGGTCATCGGCGTTGATTTTTTCCAGCTCTGGCGCCGAGGCGATCACCACGCGACGCAGTTCAGCATCGTCAAGCAGCGCCTGCAGCAGGTGGGCGCTGCGCACCTGGCCTACGCCGTATTCGATCGAGGCCAGCAACCAGGCTTGCTCGATCATGCGGGTAATGTGTGGCGACAGCGCCGGGGTGCGGGTATTACCTTTCTTGAAGGTGCCCAGGGCGGTGACCAACTGCGCCTGCAGGCGTTCGGCGACGACTTCGTAGTGGCGCAGGATCGGCGCCAGGTCGCTGTCGTTGTTGTCGAGCAATTGCAGCAGCAGGTGCTCCACTTCCACGTCGTAGTGGTGCTCCGACAGGCACAGGGCCGCCGCGCTTTCGGTGGCCGTGCGGCTGGTTTCGTTGAGCTTGGCGAACAGAGACTTCAGGTTCACAAGGCGACCCCATCGTAAGGAATGTGGAAGACGGCGCAACGCGAAGGCTCCGCGTCGCGACCAGGGCGTTTGAGCCAACCCAGCCAGCCCAGGGCGACATTGCCGCTGCGGCCCAGTTGGGCGCGTGGCATCGCCTCGCGCTTGAGGCGCGGGGCAATTTCGAAATCCAGTTCGGCACCTATATAGAAGCGCACCAGCTCGACCAGCTTGCGGTAGCAGGCGGTGCCCGGCTGGAAGCGCTGGTAGTCGGCCAGGTTCAGCGGGCCCAGCTCGATACGGATGCATGACTGGTAGTCCCAGACCCGGTTGCCGGCGACGGCGCTTTGGCCAAGCTGGGCATTGCGGCGGCCGAGCTGGGTGCATTGTTCGGGATGCAGGTGCAGCCAGCGCCCGGCGAACGGCTGGACCTTGATCGGCAGCGAGAAATAGAAGCCGAGCATGCGTTCAAGGTTCAACGCATTGCGCGGCTTCTGGCTGAGCAGGCCGGCAAAATAGCTGAACAGCTCACGACGCAATGCTGACGGTTGCTCTTCGAACTTCAGTTTCTGGGCGCGCGGCCCGAGGCCAACCAGGTTGAGCAGGTAGCCATCGAAGCCCGATGTGCCATTGCGCTCGTGCTCGATGTGGAATTTGTATTTTTGCCAGGCCTCGTAGAACAGCGTGGTCATGCGGTGCGAGAAGATGTCGAGAAACGCATGGGCGGCATCGTCGCGATACTGCACGTGGCGCTCGAGCAGCAGCTCGGTGTAAGGGCGCGGCAGCACGCCTGACGGCCCGACCAGGCCCATGAAGGTGACCTGCACTTCCGACAGCGGTAAGCCTGCTGGCGACACCTTGCCTTCGCGCTCGAAGTGCAGGTCGCTGACCTCGCTGGCCGGGAACGCCAGCGACAGCTGGGTACGGAAACGCAGCGGGTCTTCGTGCGGCCGGGTTGCCAGGTCCATGCGCCCGGTGCGGCTGTAGTGCAGGCGGAGCAGGCGCACCAATTGGAAGAATTCGAATCGGTGCGGCTCGGCTCGGGCCTGATCGATCAGACCAGGGGCTGATCGCCGGTGCGTGCTGGCCATTGTACGACTCTCTTTTCTCGTTGTTGGGTGCGCAGGGTCAGTTGGGTGAAGCTGTTCATCGAGCAGTACTGGCCGAAGAAGTGATCCAGCACCTTGCCGAACAGAAACACGCCGCTGCCGATGAACTGGCTTTCATCCAGGGTCAGGGTGATGCCGACGCCGCGCACGAAATTAGGCCGCGGGTGGCCGATGCGCGCGACCACCGGTTCGCTGCTGATCGCCTTGATGCCGTTGATCTGTTTGCGAATGGCGGAGACATTGCGGTAGTTGTACAGCGACAACAGCTCCAGCAGCACTTCGCGGCCTTGGCTGACCAGCGACAGATGGTTCAGCGACAAGTGGGCGATCAACCGCCAGATCAGGCCCTTGCCCAAGGGCACACGCACCGTGGCGGTGGGCTTGCGCAGGCAGCGGATATCCTTGATCACCGAGTTGGCGGGAATGGTGAAATCGCCCCGTTCGCCACCGAACGGCAGCATCAGCGGCACGTCGCGGTTGCTGCAGGTAAGGCCGATACTGAGGGTGTCGCTGCTGGCATCGATCAGCTCCAGATCGCGGTCGACCACGCGGATGCTCATGGCAGTGGCGTCACCCTGATTTCGCCGACGCGCGACCCAGAAGCTGCTGTGTGGGTCTTGCTCGCCCCGGGGTTCGAAAAACGGCTGGCAGGTGGCGACCTGGTCGATACCGCCGAGTTTGCGCACCCGCCGTACCCGGTCGATCGAGACCACTTCTGCCGCGTTGTGCAGCCGTGTATCAGGGGTGACCGGGTATTCGTGCTGGGTGTGGGTCAGCTTGATCGGCTCGGCCTGCTGGCGGAACAGGTTGATGATCGGCGTGCAGTTGAGCTTGAAGTTGTTGCGCCCGATGTTCTGGGTCAGCCGCGCCAGGCGCTCGCTGAGGTCGTAGTCGGAGAAATAGAAGTTGAGCTCTACCTGCTCGATGGCCTTGCCCTGCAGGATGCGGGCAAATCCACTGAGGTCGAAGAACATGAACTTGTCGGGGAAGGTGAAATACTCGTGCAGCAGGCGGTAGCCCAGGAATGAGCGTTCGGAGTAGTCCACCAGGCCTTCGTCGCGGGCGTAGCCCACGGCTTTCAGGGCATCGGCCGGCAGCGCTACCTCGCGGCTGCGGCCCTGGTCATCGAAGCTCAGCGTGGCCTTGGCGAGGTTGTTGAACAGCAGTTCGTACAGCTGCAGCATCAGCGTCGCTTCGCCGTCGAGGAAGAACCGCAGACGGTTCATGTCCATCTGCCCGAACAGGGCATCACCAGTGGCTGCCAGGCGGATGCGCAGACGAGCGACCAGGTCGGCGCTGTGCCCGTTGAAGGCCGAACGTTCCATTTCTGTGAACGAGGCCTGCTGCACGGCAATCGGCCACAGCTCTACCGGGTAGCAGGTGCGGAACTTGCACACCACGCCTTCCACGGGATTGGCATGCATCTCGGTATGGCGCGCCACGCGGTAGGCTTCGGTGACTTTCTCGTGCCTGCCCAGGCTCAGTTCGACAATCGACATCGACGGAGTAGGGCGCAGGTAGTGGGGGTACAGCACCTCGAGGAAGGATTCGACGATTTCCGGAAACTCGTCATCGAGCTTCTTGTGCACCCGCGCAGACAGGAACGAGAACGCCTCGATCAGGCGCTCGGTGTGCGGGTCTTCGCAGTTGTCGCCCTCGATCAGCAACCGCGAAGCGATCTTCGGGTACTGCGCGGCAAACTCCTGGCCGAGAAAGCGCAGGTGCGACAGTTCCTTTTCGTAGTAGGGCAGCAGTTCGTCGAGCATCAGTTGAGGTTCTGCACTTTGTATTCCTGGGTGTTGACCTGCAGCACGGCGTCGAATGACACCTGGCGGCTGATGTCCTGCAGACGCAACACGGCGTCCACGCGGAAGGTCAACATGCGGTGGCCGTTCTGCTGGGCCAACAGCTGAACACGGACCCGGCGAAAGCGCCGGTCTCCGGTGCTGATCGCCCGCTCCAGCTGTTGCTGGATCAGGCGACGATCGTGCGGGTCGAGCACGCTGCGGCTGATGAAGTCCGGCATGCCGTATTCAAGGATGGAACCACCGAGCTGGCTGAAGCCGTCGAGCTCTTCGGCGACCAGGGACTGGCGGGTGTTCACCAGTACTTCGAGGTCGCGGACGATGCTGGCCTTGTACTCGGCCAGCGAGCAGGTGCGCTGCGCTGCGGGCTCGGCCGACTGGTAGGGACGGTCGTCCAGCAGTCGGTCGAGCAGCGAGGGCAGCAGGCGGGCCTGGTTACTCATGTGTCATCCCTGTACACAACGGCCTGTCAGCCGCGCGCGCCCTGTGGCAGCTCGGCAACCAGCCGCAGCGAGGCGGTCAGTTCATCCAGCTGGTAGTGCGGGCGCAGATAGGTGACGGCCTTGTACACGCCTGGCTTGCCGGGCACTTCGAACACCTCGGCGCGGGCTTCGCGCAGCGGGAACTTGGCCTTGGCCTCCTGGCTGGCGGTATCGTCGAGCAGCACGTAGCTGGCCAGCCACTGGTTGAGGAAGCGCTCGACATCCATGCGCGAGGCGAAGCTGCCGATCTTGTCGCGCATGATCGCCTTCATGTAATGGGCGATGCGCGAAGTGGCGAAGATGTATTGCAGCTGGGCCGACAGGCGTGCGTTGGCGTTGGCGATGTCGGTGTTGTACTGCTTCTGTTTCTGCGCCGACTGGGTGCCGAAGAACGCGGCATAGTCGGTGCCCTTGCAGTGCACCAGGGGGATGAAGCCCAGGTCCGACAGCTCTTTTTCGCGGCGGTCGGTGATGGCGATTTCGGTCGGGCACTTGAGGGCGATTTCGCCGTCGTCGGTCTTGAAGGTATGGGTTGGCAGGCCTTCGACCAGGCCGCCACCTTCCACGCCGCGGATGGCCACGCACCAGCCGTAGCGGGCGAAGGCATCGGTGACGCGGGTGCCGAGGGCGTAGGCGGCGTTCATCCACAGGTATTTGTTGTGGTCGCGGCCATCGACGCTTTCGACGAAGTTGAACTCTTCCACCGGGGTGGTATCCGGGCCATACGGCAGACGACCGAGCACGTGGGGCAGGGTGAGGCCGACGTAACGCGAGTCTTCCGAGGCGCGGAACGACTTCCACTTGGCATATTCCACAGTGTCGAAGATCTTCGCCAGGTCACGCGGGCCGGACATCTCGGTGAACGAGTCCCAGCCGAACAGCTCGGACGAAGCGGCCGAGATAAACGGCGCGTGCGCCGCCGCCGCGACGTGCGAGATTTCTTCGAGCAGGTACATGTCTTCGGGGTTGCGGTTGAACTCGTAGTCACCGATCAACATGCCGAAAGGCGCGCCACCGAAGGTGCCGTACTCTTCTTCGTAGACCTTCTTGAACAGCGCGCTCTGGTCGAATTCGCTGGCGGCCTTCAGGTCGCGTACCAGGTCTTTCTTCGAGGCATTGAGCAGGTGGATCTTCAGCGTGGTGCTGGTCTCGGTCTGGTCTACCTGGTATTTCAGGCCGCGCCAGGAGGCTTCCAACTGCTGGAACTCGCGGGCGTGCATGATCTCGTTCATCTGCTCGGAGAGCATCGCGTCGATCTCGGCGATGCGCGAATCGAGCACGGCGATCAGGTCCTTGCTCGGGGTCATCTCACCCTCGAGCACCTGGTTCACCAGTTCGCCAATCAGGTCGCGGGTGCGGTTGCGCTCGGTGTCGGAGCGGGCCACGCGGCTTTGCGAAATGATGCTGTCGAGCAGCGAGGGCTGTGGTGCGAAGTTTTCCACTTCGACCAGGTCGCCGGCCTGTTGCGGTGCGGTTTGCTTGTCGGTCATGTTCGGGCTCCTGCTCAGGCGCGATCGTCGCTGGACGGGTCTTTCACTTCGGCTTCACGGCCGAATTCCTTGCCCAAGGTCTTGAGCTTTTCGGTGTTCTGCAGCACGTCCATCAGCAGCTCTTCGAGCTTGTCGTTGCCGCCCATCTTGTTGCGCAGGTCGGCCAGCTTGTTGCGCACTTCCAGCAGCTTGCGCAGCGGCTCGACCTGCTTGACCACGTTCTGTGGCTCGAAGTCTTCGAGGCTGTTGAAGTTCAGCTCCACGCCCAGCTGGGTACCGTTCTTGGCCAGGGTGTTGTCGACGCGGTAGGTCAGGCGTGGCTTGATGCCCTTGAGTACACCGTTGAAGTTGTCGCGGTCGATGTACACGAACTTGCGGTCCTTGAGCTTGGGCAGCGGCTCCAGCGGGTTGCCGGAGAAGTCACCCAGTACGCCGACGACGAAGGGCAGCTCCTTTTTCTCGATGGCATCGCCGATGTCCACGTCGTAGGTGATATGGACCCGAGGCGCGCGAACGCGGTCGAGTTTGTGCTGAGTGCTTTCCTTCTTCGCCATCGTGTTCTCCAGTGCGAGCAATTCGCTGCGAATCATTGCGCGGCCCGGTGCCGGGCGCTGCGCGTTACAGTCCTTCGATCGTCAGCAGCAGGCGCTGACGGATTTCGTCGTTCATTTCCAGAATGTTGTCGCGGCCCACCAGTTCTTCGAAGCTGGTGTTGCCGGCAATCTGCGTGCTGCTGCGGATGACCGAGTCGTCGGGCAGTTCCGAGCGCACCGGCGAGCTGATGACGCAGAACGGCAGGTCGCCAAAGCCCTTGAGGCGTTCGAAGCTGAGGCTGTAGCGCAGGCCCTCGAACAGCCGGCCAAGGCCAGGCGACTTGCTCAAGCAGTAGAACAGCACCAGGTAGTGCACCACGAAGCGGTACAGCTCGGCGCTGCTGCGGTTGGGGTCTTTGATGACGTTGCGAAACCGCGCCAGGTCGAAGGCGTGGAAGCCCACTACCCAGCGGGTCGGGCTGGTGATGCGGATGACCTGGCCGCTGTGTTCCAGGGTTTTGTCGTATTCCAGCGGGAACAGTGCGGGGGTGGTGCTGATCAGGTTGAGCGGTACTTCCAGCTCGGTGACCAACTGGAACGGCGCAGCCGAGCCGATGCGTTCGTAGAGTTCGACCAGGGCCTGGAAGTGACCCTGGGTTTCGCGCCCGCTGCTGCGCTGTGCGCCTTGCAGGTATTCGCCAAACAGGGTTTGCGGACGGATCAGCGGTGCCACGGTGGCAAGGTAATCCGCCGCCTGCGCCTTCAGCGCATCGGAGATCACCCGCGTCTGGCTACGCAGCTTGATCAGTGCTTCGACATCGAATGTCTGTGTCATTGGTGCATCGTCCATGTGCCTGCTTGATCGTCCTGAAACGCCGGTGGCGTGGACCTGAAATTGCGCCTCTCGACGGCGGCAAACTTGAGTGCTGGCACATGAATATCGTGTTGCCAGCAATGTCGAGTAGGGCACTTCGCTGCGGAAGAAGTTCCCGCGAGGGGGGGCGATTTTTTCCCTGTTTTGTGATGTGACGCAATGATGGCGTCGTGATATTGACTGAGGGTTTCGGGCGCGAGAAATCGGGGTTCAGGCCCGAAAACGTGGGTGTGCGAGGGGCGGGAAAGCGATAAAAATCCTTGGCAAAAGTTTTTTGCAAAAAGTGAATCCGGTCTCATTTTTTGCGCTGTCCGCTTTCTCGCGGAGGTGTTGGCGAGGCGCCTCAGGATGATGGCAATGCGACGGAATGTGCCGCGCGGAAAGAGTGTTATCAAGCGTGATCCATCCGTTTGGATGGTGACTTTTGAAAGCTCGCGCGCTCCCTCGGAAATAGCGTCGCCCCCCGGGCCTGTGCCGCACCTGCAGAGGCAACGGTCCCACCGAAAACCTTGAAAACGTGCGCGATCACTGTGGGAGCGGGCACGCCCGCGAACACCGGCGTAGCCGGTGCCATCCTCATGGTCGGCGGCCTGCTCGGGTCATTGCCGGGGTAGTGCAGGTCAAGCAAAATGAGCGCATGGACGAGAGCAACCTACTGCAAGGAATCAGCATGATCGACCTGAGAAGCCCGGATGCAATCCTGAGCGACTACGCAAAGCGTTACGCCCATTTGCTCCCCGAACTATCGCCGCAGTTGCAACAGCGCATGGCCTACATGCCGGAGCCCGATGCACCGAGGCTGCCGCGGACAAAGCCCGCCTGGCTGAGCGACCTATCCTGCACGTTGACACCAGGCCAGGCGATAGACCGCGCGCAGGGTGCATTGCTGGGCCTGGCGATTGGTGATGCGGTAGGCACTACCCTGGAGTTCCGGCGCCGCGATCAGGGGCAGGTCAGCGACATGGTCGGCGGTGGGCCGTTCCGCCTCGCGCCAGGTGAGTGGACCGACGATACCAGCATGGCCCTGTGCCTGGCAGACACCTACGCAAGCCAAGGCAAGTTCGATTTCGCGACCTTTGCCGATGCCATGGTGCGCTGGTACCGGCAGGGCGAAAACAGCGCCAATGGCCGCTGCTTCGACATCGGCAATGTCACCCGCCGAGCCCTGGAAGGGTGGGAGGCCCAAGGGCTTGCGTGGATGGGCAATCTCGAGGCCTCGACAGCGGGCAACGGTTCGTTGATACGGCTCGCGCCTACGGCCATTTTCCGACGCCACTCGCTGTCGGCAACCTGGTGGGAGAGTGTGACGCAGAGCAGCGTGACCCATCGCGCGATTGAGGTCTCGGAGTGCTGCAAGTTGTTCGGTGCACAGCTGCATTTGGCGCTCAATGGCGCGGACAAGGAAGAGGCGTTGTCGCCGAAGGTGCGCCCCCTGCAGCCCCGGGCCTTGATCATCAATGCCGGGGAGTACAAGCACAAAACCCGTGAGCAGATTCGCTCGTCAGGGTATGTGGTCGATACCTTGGAAGCAGCTCTCTGGGCTGTGTGGAATACGGACAATTTCAGGGATGCGATTCTGTTGGCTGCCAACCTTGCCGATGATGCCGACAGCGTGGCGGCGACGGCAGGGCAGATTGCGGGCGCCTTGTATGGGGTGTCGGGCATGCCGCCGGAATGGGTGGCCAAGGTTGCCTGGTCGCGGCACATTTGTGAACTGGCAAGCCGGTTGTTTGAACTCGCGCCTCAGGGGGATGAAATGGACGAGCTGCTATCTGGCAGTGAGTGATAGCACCTTTGATCAGGTAATGGCTCTCAACGCGTCAACTGCAGCCCGGCAAAATCGCAGTAGTTCGAGCGTTAACAGGTCAGTTTATGCTCGGTGGCTTTTAGCCTGGAATTTTTTAAATGAACTCCATTCTTGTCCATTGATTAACGCCATATAGAATTTGGCAAAAGCCTCGCTAAGTTCATGGTCGTCTTGTAAGTTTGTTTCCTGTAGATAACGATACCAGGAGATGTCTCGCGCCTCTAAAGGGGCGTGGATTTCACCGTTCTCAGATTTCAACAGAAGGTCGCGAAGTAGGTTGAGCATGGTCATGGCGTCAGGATTCTGGTCCTTGATAGTTTCAAGCTTTTCGCGAAGCGCTCTGGCTGTAATTTTCAGTGTGTGCTTGTCCATTTAATGCCCGAGTATGCATAGTCCAGAGGGGCGCCGCTGTACGTCCACGTCGCCCCGTCTCCAAGTTGCTGCGGCTTATCAACTGTCACCTTGTCGGTTTTCTCCGCCGTACTCGCTTTGAGCCTGACCAAGGTAGGCAACTCACCGCCCATCGACCTGGACGCACCTGCGGCTTTCAGCAGTGGCTCCAGTTCGACGCTCAGCTTCATCGCGGCAGGGTCTTGCGCCATCAGGCTGTCGATGATCAAGCGAAGCTTGAGTAATTTTTGCTTGAGTGTTTCGGTGTTCATGGTCAGTCCTGATTGGGGTAAGGAAATGCACCACTTCACCGCAACGTAAGAGGGCGCCACTCATTTGTTGGCAGGGTCAAACGTTCATGCAATGTCGGATTTAGTCAGCATTTATCTATGTGGCACTAGATGGCCGTGCCCCGATTTTTTCCTGGCTTGATGATTAGTAATTCATCGAGTTGTCTTTTGCGGCATTTTATCACGAAAGCCAGCGCCGAATCAGGGTCATCCATGAAGGCATCAAATGTAGCTGGAGCGATGGCGTAATATTCTTCGTAGTCAACCATGCCGTTGCTGACGGGGAACGAAACGTAATACTGGCCAGCGTCTTCTTCGATGCCGATTGAGTACATGTGTTGACGACTGATGAAAAGATCTTTGAATTTCATAGGGGGCCTTCAAAAAAGGGGAGAGGTGCTGAACATCTTGGCGGAAATACCCGCCGCGTCTATGACGGCTTCACTGTTGCCGTCAGGTAGCTTGCCACCAGGGATCCAGAATTCGTTTGCACCGGCTTCATTTCCTGATGGAATCCGTAGATTCAACTGCTTCGGATCAGGGATGTCTACCCGGACCAGTGCATTGGTATCAAGAAAATTCTCAGGCAAGCCAAGGGCTTGCTCCAACGCGCGCTTGTCACCTGCTGTCTTGGCAAGTAGTTCGGTTGCTTCGTGGCCTGGCATGATGAACGACGTACCATCTCTCTGTGCGATGCCGTATTTCTCAAGGTTGGTCTGGGTCATGAAGCGTGAGGCGCCATTTTCGAATTGGGCCAAGTGTTGCGCGACATAATCTGGGTCTAGATAAGTGGTGGGGTCGGGCCTTTCGCCTTTGGCGATTGCAAGAATATCTTCTTCGGTGAATCCAGGTTTGTATTTGGGTTTTGGCGGCTCAACAGCCTTCTGCGATAGCTCGCGAGAGCGTCCGTTGGCAGGTAGTGGTTCAGTCTCTGCACGCTTGAATGGTGTGGCGTCACGTGCTTGAAGTTCAGCATGTGCCAGCAGCTTTTGCTCGTTCTTTGCCAGCCAGGCGGCCAGTTGCTTGTTGGACATTTCCGCCTGCAGCCGGGCACTGCGTATGGCGGGCGTTTCCATATTCCTCTGAATGCCCGCCTTTATCTGCCCGCGGGTCAGGTAGGTTACAATGGCCGTCAGCAGCAGCAACACCAGTTGCTCCTGGCCGCGGGCCAGTTGGCGCGCCGCACGCTCGACACGCTCCTGGGCCTGCGCCGCGGAACCGCCGCTCGGGTCCAGGCCAGCGGGCTTGAGGCCATCCTCGGCGAACCAGGCCGTGGCCATGCCTTGCTGAAGGGTCGACAGGCAGGCCGGCAGGCCCTGATAAAAATACTCGGCGATGGCGGACAGCCCCAGGCCCATGAGGATCAGGTTGCCGACCTGCAGGCCAATGCCGGCGCCGGCCACCGCGCCCGGCGCCGCGCCGACGCCAAAGGCGAACGCCCCGGCCACGCCACCGGCGAGCGAGCCAACCGCCACACTGCCACCGAGGATCATCGACACCTCTTTGACCAGTTGCAGCAGCACCGGCAGGATTTGCTCGATACCTATCGAGGACCACTTGCGCTTGAGGTTGTCCTGAATGATCGGGTAGGACAGGGCCATGGCCTGGCGCACGTTGTCGATACGCTGGCCACTGAGGTAGCCATAGGCCTGGTTGGCGCCATTGCTCACTCGCCGGCTGAAACCGTCCCAGGCCTCATGGGCGCTGTTCAGGCCGCTATCGACGCTCTGGTTGAGCTCGCTGAATTTCTGCTCGAGATTGCGTTCGATGTCTCCCCAACTGGGGATGTTGGCTAAAAGATCCATTTTCGCTTCACTGTCCATGGAAGTGGCGGCGCTCGGCGGCGAGCGCAGCATGTCGCTTCAGACCTCAGGATGGGGGCGAAGTCCGGCGGAGAGCCCATTGTTCTCATGACAGGCGTGCGCGGCAATGATGGCAATTGAGCATCGCTGCACGGCTTTGTGGCTGACCGCATCCCGCAAGTGCCATTACGGCCGCGTTCGCGATGGCCATTTGGCGGAATTGGCCAGTGGCAAAAAGTTTGAACCAATCCACGTTATGAAACATTTTTCTCCGCCAGTGGAGTTGATGCGTCAGGTAGCGAGACAGTTCGAGTGGGAGCTGTCAGGCATGGGCGCTGATTGACACCTCAAGAACCTTCTGCGACGGGCCGTTCGGCGATTGCCGGGGGCGCTTCCGGGCGCCAGTGAGGAGGATGAAGGATGGCGATATGACATTGCCTTGCAGGGCGGTATTGCCCGGTTTTCCTAGGCCTGTAGTGAGTTGACAGGGCAGCTTTTGCCGGTGTTTCCTTTGGGCCTTTCTGCCTGCCTGGCATTCGGGAATGTGAACCCTGTCGCATTTATTTCAATGCATGATGGCACTTTCCTTTCTGTAGGCAGTCGCATGATTCCGCAAGCACGCGCGTTATGCGCGCATGCAGAATACGCCCGCAAGATCAGGGTTGCAGCTGAGCATCGCAAGCGCGTGCTGGCCGTGTTTTCAAGGAGATTTCGCATGATCATGGACTTGGCCTCCGCGCTGCTGTCGCCACAGAACCGCCGCCTGTTCAAGTTTCACAACCTGGCCAACCCCGAGCAGGAGCTGCTGCTGGAAACCTTCAAGGGCACCGAAGCCCTGTCGCGGGCGTTCAACTACGAACTGCTGCTGGTCTGCGAAGACTCCGGCGTGCCGCTCAAATCCATGATGGGCCAGCACGTCAGCATCGAGATCGAACTGGCCGAAGGCGGCCCGCGGTACATAACCGGCTACCTCACACGCTTTGCCAGCATCGGGAGCGACGGCGGCATGGCGCGCTATACCGCTACCCTCAACCCTTGGTTCTCGATGCTGAAGAACCGCTTCGACACGCGGATCTTCCAGGGCAACACGGTCGAGGAAGTGGTTACCGAAGTGTTCGCCCTATGCCCGGCGTTTTCCCGCCACGAGTTTCGCCTGACCCGGCCACAGAAGCGCTACACGTACATCACCCAGTACCGCGAAACCGACTTCAACTTCGTCCAGCGCCTGCTGGAGGAAGAGGGGATGTTCTACTACTTCGAGCACACCGCCGAAGGCCACACCATGATCATCTGCGATGACTCCAGCACGCTGGTGGCCATCCCCGAGCAACCGCAAATCCGCTTCCACAGCGCCTCGGTCACCGAGACCGCCGACTCTATCACCCAGTGGAGCGGCAACCGTCAACTGCAATCCGGCAAGATGGCCACGCAAACCTTTGACTACCGCCAACCGAACAACCGCCTGCCGGTGGCGCTGAACAGCGTGAACAATCAGGGCGATGTCGAGAACTTCGAGATCTACGACTTCCCCGGCCAGTACACCCACGGTACCTATGACGAAGGCGAAACCCTGCTGCGCCTGCGCATCGAGGCGCTGGAGCTGCGCGGCAAGAAGTTCGAAGGTGCCAGCAACTGCCGGGCCATGAAGCCGGGCTACACCTTCGAACTGCTGCAGCACTACATCCACGACCAGGGGCCGGTAGAAGACCGTCAGTTCCTGCTGATGAGCGTGGAAAGCGAAGGCCACAACAACTACCTTACCGGCCAGCAGGCCAGCTACTTCAACACCTTCAGTTGCGTGCGCAAGAAGATCCCGTTCCGCCCGCAGCTGAGTACGCCCAAACCGACCATTGCCGGCCCGCAGACCGCGATCATCGTCGGCCCACCGGGTGAGGAGATCTTCACCGACGAACTGGGCCGGGTGAAAGTCCAGTTCCACTGGGACCGCAATGGCAAATACAACGATCACAGCTCCTGCTGGGTACGTGTCGCCCAGTCCGGCGCCAGCGGTGGCTTCGGCAGCATCCAGATCCCACGTGTAGGCGACGAAGTGGTGGTGGTGTTCCTGGACGGCAACCCGGACCGGCCGCTGATCATGGGCAGCCTGTACAACAGCACCAACACCCCGCCATGGTCGCTGCCGGCGAACAAGACCCAGAGTGGGTTCCTGACGCGGTCGATGAAGGGCGACGGCGGTACCGCCAACTTCTTCCGCTTCGAGGACAAGGCCGGCGCCGAGCAGATCATCATGCATGCCGAGCGCAACATGGATACCGAGATCGAGCTGGATGAGACCCATGATGTGGGGAATAACCGCTCGATTACTGTTGGCGGTACGCACACCGAAACGGTCAAGAAAGACACCGTGGTGCAAGTGACCGAAGGTTCCTACACCCTGCAGGTCGATAACCAGTTCATCCAGGTGGCCGCCAAGCAGCACATCATCCTGCAGGTGGGCGACAGCAGCATCACGCTGACCCCGGAAGGCATCGAGATCAAAGGCAAGGTCATCGTGACCACCAGTACCGACACCACCCAGATCACTGGCGCCGCAGTGCGGATCAACGACTGAGGCAAGGTTCATGTACAAGCCCTCGATCTACGACCGTCTCTCCGCCAGGCGCGCAGCGCAAGAGGAGGCTGTGCGGCTGGCCAGTCTGGCGGAAGCTGCTCATGTGCCGGAGCCTGTGCCCGAGCCGAAAACGGTGCCAGCCGTGTTGCAGGATGTAGCCAGCGCTTTCACCTTCGCAGGGTTCTCCTTGCAGTTTCCGCTCGGCTTTCGTTTTCGCGACATCCAGACCACCCTCGAGCATGAAGGCGAGCCGGTCAGCCTCAGCATCCGCCGCCGTGATGTACGCGCCAGGCAGCCGCTGGAGCAACTGTTCCAGAGCGCAGTCGAGGCTTTGCGCGAATTGAACCCGCAACTGCGCGTGATTCGCCAACGTGACTGCCTCCTGGCTGGGAACCCGGCCAAGGTCGTGGACTTTCACTTCAATGCCGGCCACGAGCCTCGGCACGGTCGCCTGGTCGGCGCACTGGTGCCCATCGCCGGCAGCGATTCGCTGCAATGGCTGGATATCTCCAGCGTGATCGACCCCAGCAAGCCCGGCCTGAGCCAGTGGCTGGCCGAGTTCGACCGCATGCTCGATGGCTTCGCGCAGGGCTGACCCCGATTTTTTCGCTATCAGGAATTTTCATTGCATGGATTACGAATTACAGGAAGGCGGCATTGCGCTGCCGGCAGGTTTCGAGGACCGCACGGTCAACATGTTCGTCTTGGGTGCCAGTGTTCCAGCACCCTTGAGCATCACCATCTCGCGTGACACCTTGCTGCCGGACGAAGCGCTGCAGGCCTATGTCGATCGCCAGGTCAAGCTGCTCACCTCCAAGCTGCGCGGCTACACCCGCATGGGCAACAGGGCCGTCACGCTCTCGGTTACCGCACCCATTGCCGGCATCCAGATCGACGCCTATTACATGAACCAGGGCCGCCCGCTGTACCAGCGCCAGGCCGCCTTCATCATCAGCCCCGGGCGTGCCCTGATCTTCTCCACCACTGCACAGGCCGACTTCAGTGCCCAGCAGAACCAGGACTGGGACAACCTGTTGGCCAGCTTCACCCCGCGTGCCCCGTCCGAAACCAGCGCCGAGTCCGGCGAACAGGAGTAACCCCTCATGTTCGAAGCGGCCAGGTTCGGCGACGAGATATCGCACACCAGCGCGCTGGGGGGCTTCCTGATCGGGGCCGCCCTGGGGATTGCGCTGGTGGCCACGGTGGCCATCGCCACGTTCACCTGCGGGTTCGGCGTGGCCTTGCTGGCCGGCCTCGCAGCCGGCATCGGGGGCAGCTTGCTGACCGCCGCCGGAGAGGCGATAGGCAGTATGTTCTCGTCCCCCTCAGGGACGATAACCACTGCCTCACCCAACGTGTTCATCAACAGCCGCAAGGCCGCCCGCGTCGAAAAAAGCATCGGTGCCTGCGACAAGCACCCAGGGCCGGTGCAGATTGCCGAAGGCTCGACCAACGTCTTCATCAACAGCGTCGCCGCCGCGCGCAAGGGCGACAAGCTGACCTGCGGCGCCACCATTTCCGGTGGTTCGGACAACGTCATCATCGGCGGCGGCACCTACCGTTACCTGCCCGTGGACGATGAAGTCCCGGAGTGGCTGCGCACCACCGTGGATGTGCTGATGGCCATCGCCGGTGCCGCAGGCGGTATCGCCCAACTGATCAAGGCGGGTACCCAGGCCGGCATGAAAGCCGTCATGCCTTGCGCCCTGAAGTTCACGGCCGGCTTCGTCGCCGGTGAGGTGGCCAGCCGTTACGTGGTCGAGCCCGTGGCCCGCAAGGCTATCGGCGGCCTGGTCGGCAACCCCGTCGACCTCACGACGGGCCGCAAGCTGATCCCCGATGAAATCGACTTCAGCCTGCCGGGCCTGATGCCGATCGAGTGGTCGCGCTTCTACGCCAGCGACCTGACGGTCGACAGCGTACTCGGCCGCGGCTGGGTGCTGCCCTGGGAGCAGAGCCTGCGCCGCCAGGGGGCATTCATCTACCTCACCGACAACCAGGGCCGCGAAGTCCCGTTCGTGACCCTGCAACCGGGGCAGCGCATCTACAACCCGCACGAGCAGGTGTACCTGGTGTGCACCGAGGGCGGCCACTACATCCTGCAGACCCTCGACAACCTGTTCTTCTACTTCGGCGAAGTGCCAGACACCAACACCGAAGTGCCGCTGCAGCGTATCGAGAACGTCCTCGGCCACTTCCTGCACTTCACCCGCACGCCCGACGGCACACTGACCGACATCAGCGCCACCGGCGGCACCCGCGTGCACCTGCACTACGACAACCCGCTGGGTCGCCTGACCGACATCAAGCGCGTGGTGAACAACGAAGCGGTGGAAACGCTTACCCAGTACCGCTACGACGAACACGGCCAGCTGAGCGCGGTGATCAACCGCAACGGCGACACCGTGCGCAGCTTCAGCTACGCCGACGGCCTGATGGTGACCCACAGCAACGCGCTGGGGCTGGGCTGCCACTACCGTTGGCAAACCCAGGGCGACAAGCCACGCGTGGTCGAACACTGGACCAGCGACGGCGAGCACTACCACTTCCGCTACGATCTCGATAGCCGCACCAGCTGGGCCACCGACGTGCTCGGCCGCGAGCTGGAAGTGCAGTACAACGCCGACCACCGCGTGGTCGCCAGCCGCGACTATGGCGGCGAGTGTTACGCCATCGAGCTGGACGAACACGGCAACATGGTCGGCCTGACCTTGCCGGACGGTAACCGCCTGCAATTCAAGTACGACGAGTTCTCCCGCCTGCTCGAAGAAACCGATCCGCTCGGCCGCAAGACCCAGTACGAATATCACCACCTGACCACGCTGGTGACCCAGGTCAGCTACCCGGATGGCAGCACCTGGCGAGCGCGCTACGACGACAAGGGCAACCTGCTCGCCGAATTCGATGCCCTCGGCCAGATGACCGAGTACCTGAACAGCGATGACGGCCTGCCGCACACCATCATCGATGCGACCTACAAGTCCAAGTACCTGTGGTGGAACACCCTGGCCCAGGTCGAACGCTATCAGGACTGCTCGGGCAAGAGCACGTACTACCGCTATGACGAACGCCAGCACCTGGTCGCAGTAACGGACGCGCTGAACCAGACCACCACGCTCGCGCGCAAGCCCGACGGCGAAGTGCTGCGCATCAGTCACCCGGACGGCACCACGGAAACCTTCACCTACAACGTCTACGGTCAGGTGCTCAGCCACACCGACGGCAAGGGCCAGACCACTCGCCTGATGCGCACGGCCCGCGGCCTGCCGAGCAGCCGCCAGGATGCCAAGGGCCAGCGGGTTCGCTACGAGTACGACAAGGCCATTCGCCTGACCGCGCTGGTCAACGAGAACAACGCCACGTACAGCTTTGCCTACGACGTGTCGGACCGGCTGAGCGAAGAAGTGCGGGTGGATAACCTGACCCGGCGTTTCAGCTACAACGTCGGTGGCCATCTCACACGACTGGATGAGATTGGCTATGGCGAGAATGCCGAGCGGCCAGAGCGCCATACGCTCTTTGAGCGTGATGCCATTGGCCGTTTGATTGCCAAGCTCAATAGCGATGCGCGGCAAGACTTCGTCTACGACGACGGCGACCGACTGCTGAGCATCGAGCGGCAACCGACCGGGATCGGCAAGCAGCTTGGGATCACAGAAGAAAAGCTTAAGTACACCTACGATCTGCTCGGCCGTCTGACCAAAGAAATCAGCCCTGACGGCACGCTTGGCTACGAGTACGACCCGCTCAGCAACCTGACCACGCTGACCCTCCCGGATGGGCGCAAGGTCAATCACCTGTATTACGGCAGCGGCCACCTGCACCAGATGAACCTGGACGGCCAGGTGATCAGCGACATGGAGCGCGATGACCTGCATCGCGAGGTGTACCGGACCCAGGGCAAGCTCACCAGTTGCTTCGGTTATGACGCCATGGGGCGCAAGGCCTGGCAGTTTGCCTCGACCTTGCCGGCCGACAAGCTTTCGCAGGTGCATAACACTGGCATCAATACCTCGTTGCTGGTCGAGCACGCCTACAACCCGATCCACCGCCGTTACCAGTACGACCCGGCCGGTGAACTGCTGCGTACCCTCGACAAGCTACGCGGCGAGATCAAGTACGAGTACGAAGCCAACGGCCAGTTGCGCAGTCGCGATACCGGCTCGTTGATCGGCAGCGAGGAATTCCGCTACGACCCGGCAGCCAACCGCCTGGACTTCAATGCGCGGCAGTTCGACAAGGTCAAGGACAACCGGATCAAACAGTGGCGGGATCAGGAGTACCGCTACGACCCGTGGGGCAACCTGATCGAGAAGCGCTCGGGGCACAGCAAGCTGCAGCACTTCAGCTATGACTGCGAGAACCGGCTGGTGCGGGCGGAGACGTTGGTTAACGGCAAGCTGGAAAGCCGAGGCGAGTACCGGTACGACAGCCTCGGACGGCGGGTGGCCAAGCAGTCGGAGATCAATGGCAAGGCCGAGCAGAAACGCTTTCTTTGGCAAGGGCTGCGGATGTTGCAGGAGGAGGTGCCGGGACAGAGCAGTTTGTACCTGTATGAGCCGGGTAGCTATGCGCCGCTGGCGCGAGTCGATCAGGCTGAAGGGGAGGAGCAAAAGCTTTATTACTTCCATACCGATCAGATCGGTACGCCGATCGAGCTGACCAATAGCGAGGGTGAGATCGTTTGGCAGGCGACCTATCGCTCGTGGGGCTCGGTAGAGCAGCTAGTAGTTAGTGAGGTGGAGCAGAATATACGATTCCAAGGTCAATATTTTGATTGCGAATCGAGCCTGCACTACAATACTTTTCGATTCTACGATCCAGAAGTTGGACGATTTGTGAATCAAGACCCAATTGGATTATTGGGAGGAGCTAACCTGTATAGCTATGGAGTCAATCCGATATCTTGGATTGATCCTTGGGGATGGAGTGCAAAGCCTTCACATTCCCCTGATGTTGCCAAATGGCTAGATAAAGGTGGTTCTGTGCATATGGAGATTGACGGGCGAACATGGGTCTATAAAGATTGGGAGGGTAATGTAGTAAGGTATCCCGACGGCCATCCTGACTTTACTCCTTTTGAACGACAGCAAGTTGATGTTCCTGACTTGAAGGGGAATCACGGTAAAAATCCTGGTGGTGATTTTGGCAAGGCAGATGCACTTGCACCTCAGGGTAAGGCAGACTATTCGAAAAATACTTGGCATCATCACGAGAATATGAAGACGATGCAGGAAGTTCCTAAAAAAATTCACAACAGGTTCACCCATTCGGGTGGTGTTAAGAATATGAAGTCAAGCTGTTAATAGGGTCGAAAAATGCCTATAGTTTACAAAGCTGGTTTGACTGATGCTGAGATAAACTCACTTGAGGCAGCAGTTAATGTTACTTTGCCTAGTGCGTATAGAAACATACTGGTACGCATGAATGGTTTTTATTTGACTGATCCTGATTTTGGGCAGTTGCCGTTGAAGTCTGTTCAAGACGGGGAGGTGAGTTTTGATCGTTTGTTTGGGGTTATACCGGGAGAGGAATGCAACGATATTATTAGCTTTAATCAAGAATTTATTTCTGAGTTGGCATTTGTTAATGGCGCTTTGGCGATTGGGGAAGATGGGGGGGGGAACCCTTACGTGATAGTTACTGAGCCTGGGCGAGAAGGGGTTTATTATTGGGATAGAACCCACTTGCACGAATCTGACTCCATTAATAAATATGATATAGCGGAGCAAGGTGATAGCGGTCATCTTTATAAAATAGCAGAAGGTTTCGATGATTTTTATTCTTTGATTTTAGCGTCGCTGCCCGATGACGTTGAAATGATGGAAGAAAACTGAGGTGGGTGGTGATGGGGTGGCATCGATTCAATCGAAATATGGCGAATATTGAAGGGTGCGATTTTTTTGATCTTGGCCATAATAATGTTTCGAACATTGCCTTTCGGGTGGACGTTGCGTCAGTGCCGGCTGTTTAATAGTATGCAGGTTTATCTGGCTCTGCTAGATATTGGTAGAGCCAGCCTCTTGTTAACATGGAGTCCCTAGGTTGTGCTTAAGAGTATTGTATAAGTGCAGTCAGCTCGGAGGGCAGCCACTACACCCCCAAAACCGCGACAGCCTGTTCTTTCTCTTTTTCTACTTCGGTGAAGTACCGGACACCAACAGCGAAGTGCCGCTGCAATGAATCACCGGCTGTACCCGCGTGCACCTGCACTACGACAACCCGCTGGGGCGCCTGACCGGCATCAAACGTGTGGTGAACAACGAAGCGGTGGAAACGCTTACCCAGTACCGCTACGACGAACAGGGCCAGCTGAGCGCGGTGATCAACCGCAACGGCGACACCGTGCGCAGCTTCAGCTACGCAGACGGCCTGATGGTGACCCACAGCAACGCGCTGGGGCTGGGCTGCCACTACCGTTGGCAAACCCTGGGCGACAAGCCGCGCGTGGTCGAACACTGGACCAGCGACGGCGAGCACTACCACTTCCGCTACGATCTCGATAGCCGCACCAGCTGGGCCACCGACGTGCTCGGCCGCGAGCTGGAAGTGCAGTACAACGCCGACCACCGCGTGGTGAGTGCGATCCATGAACCCCACCTTCTAAAAGATAGGGCCTCAG
>NZ_JBICII010000005.1:0-34765 GCF_043101865.1 Pseudomonas sp. zjy_15 | reverse complement strand
GAACGGCGGGTGGAGATTGGCCAGCAGGGCCGGCCTCTTCGCGGGTAAACCCGCTCCTACACGACGGCCAATCGAAAAGTACGGTACACCGTGCTTCCGTCGGACAAATCTTGTCCGACAATGCCCGCTTCCCTAGAATATTGCCGCCGCGAATGGCCCTGCCCACGCAGTAGCGAGCATGCCCACCCAGTCCCCGCGTTTCGCAGTCTACAGGTCGCACCCCGAGCTGATCCTCAACCTGGGCAGTTGCCTTGCCGTGCTCGCCATCGTGGCCATCGTCAGCTACCTGCTTGCTCGCGAGCGCGAAAGTGTCGAGCAGTCGGCGGTGCGCTCGTCGAACAACATCGTCCAGCTGATCGAAAGCGACATCCTGCGCAACGTCGAACTCTACGACCAGTCACTGCAAGGCCTGATCTGGGCCGTCGGGCGCAAGGAACTGCCGGAGGTCTCCGGTCCGATACGCCAGCGCCTGCTGTTCAATGAAGCCTTCATCGACCGCAAGCGCGGTGACGTGCTGTGGCTGGACAAGCAAGGCAATGTCGTCGGCGACTCCACCAGCAGCGTGCCACGCAAGGCCAACTTCGGTCACACCGGGGTGTTCAAGGCTCACCAGCAGAATGCCAACCTCGGTTTGCTGGTGGGCCCCCCTTTCAAGGCCAAGCTCGGCGACCTGGACTGGTGTATCAGCTTCAGCCGGCGCATCTCCGGCCCCAATGGCGAGTTCGCCGGGTTGGCAGCGGGTGCGCTGCGCCTGTCGTACATCAGTGAATTGTTCCAACGCCTGGACATTGGCCACGACAGCAGCATCAACCTGTTCAATACCGACGGGCAGTTACTTGTCCGCCAGCCCTACCGCGCGCAGGACCCACTGATTGGAACCTCCTACACCGAACGGCCCAATTTCAAGCGCATCATCGCTGAACAGAGCGGTAACTTCACCGCCCGCTCCGACATCAACGGCAAACTCCGCATGTTCACCTTCGCCCGAGTCGCGCAGTTGCCCCTGATCGTGCTGGTGGTGCACTCGGCCGACGAGGTGTTCGAGTCCTGGCGCCGTACCGCCATTGTCGTCAGCGTCGCCACCGGCGCTCTGTGCGTGGGCATTCTCTGGCTGACGTTGCTGCTGGGCCGCGAACTGCGCCGCCGCCACGAAGCAGAAGAAGACCTGGCCATGCTCGCTTCCACCGATAGCCTGACCGGCCTGGCCAACCGCCGCAAGCTGGACCATGTGCTACGCCAGGAATGGGCCCGCGCCCAACGTAACCGTAAGCCGCTGGCGATATTGATGGTGGATGTGGACCACTTCAAGGCATTCAACCAGCGCCATGGCCACGCCGGTGGCGACCATGCCTTGCGCGAGGTGGCCCGGGCCATCGAAGCATGCATTCGCCGCCCGGCGGACCTGGCCGCGCGTTACGGTGGGGAGGAGTTTCAGGTGGTGCTGCCGGAAACCGATCTGGCCGGGGCCCAGCTACTGGCTGAACGCATCCGCGCCAGCGTCGAGGCGCTGGCGCCGTTTGAGGATGATGCTCACGCCGTGACCGTGAGCATCGGTATCGGTCTGTCCGGCACCCAGCAGGACCTTGGCAGGCTGCTGGGTGCTGCGGACGAAGCGCTCTACCGGGCCAAGGCCAATGGCCGCAATCGGGTAGAGGGCCCGCTCGATTAGGAGCGGGCGCGAGCGGCGTTGCGCAGGGCCTTGACCTGGTCATGGTTGCGCTGCACGCCTTGCAGCTGCTTCTCCACCAGGCTGTAGGTCATGTCGCTGGCAGTGCGGCCCAGTTTCACCAGTTTCTCACGGGCTTCCTTGTAGGCCTTGAGGGCGTGGTCCTCGCCACGTTCCACCTCGTTCAGCACCGCCTCCTCGTCCTTGCCGGTGACCATCGACTTGAGGTTGACCCAGCCGCGGTGAAGGTCGCCACTGATGCTGGTGGAGGTTTCCGGGTCGCCGCCCAAGCGACGGACTTCGCCCTGCAATTCACTGGCAGCGCTGGCGCACTCACCCGCGCGCTGGACGAAGAACGCTTTCAGCTCGGGGTTCTTCACATCATCGGCCGAAGCCTTGAAACCTTTCTCGCCATCCTTGCTGTACTCGATCAGGTCGTTGAGTACGTCGATCACGTCTTTGTTGGGGTTGCTCATGGTCGAACTCCTTGGCAGGTGATAGTCCTCTAGGGAAATGCAGCGTTCGTGCCACGCTTAACACAAAAATAAATTTCTTTTTATTCAATGACTTACATACAAGAGACGACAGCTGGTAACGGCGTTCTGCATGATTGCCGCTTGGGGCTTCGTGCAGATTGCAGTATGGTCGGCGCCTTTCCACAGCCAGGTGCGCGCAGATGAAGCCGGAAACCCTCGAACTACTGGTGACCCGCAGCATGCCGTTCGGCAAGTACCAGGGGAGAATCATTGCGGATCTGCCGGGGGACTACCTGGCGTGGTTTGCGCGCAAGGGCTTTCCGGCAGGGGAACTGGGTGGGTTGCTGGCGTTGATGCATGAGATCGATCACAACGGGCTGGGTGATCTGCTGGTGCCGTTGCGGCAGAAGCATCGCCGTTGAAAGGCCAACGCGGGCTCTGTGGGAGCGGCCTTGTGTCGCGAAAGGGCTGCGAAGCAGCCCCAGATTTTCAGCTTCGCAACTTAGATTGCCGGGGCCGCTTTGCGGCCCTTTCGCGACACAAGGCCGCTCCCACAGAACGAGGTCTGCTCATACACTTTTAGCAGGCGCCACGGCCAACTCCACACGCTCGCTCTTCTTGATAACCGCATACACCACCGCTGTCACCAGGCTACCCGCCACAATCGCCAGCAAATACAGCAACGCATGGTTGATCGCGTTGGGGATCAACAACACGAACAAGCCGCCATGCGGCGCCATCAGCTTGCAGCCAAAATACATCGACAATGCCCCGGTCAACGCACCACCGGCGATACTGGCCGGGATCACCCGTAACGGGTCCTTGGCGGCAAACGGAATCGCCCCCTCGGAGATGAAGCACAGCCCCAGCGCCAGCGCCGCCTTGCCCGCCTCGCGCTCGCTCTGGGCGAACTTGCGCCGGGCCAGGAAGGTGGCAATGCCCAAGCCGATCGGCGGCACCATGCCGGCGGCCATGGTCGCCGCCATTGGCGCGTAGCTCGACGAGGCCAACAGCCCCACCGAGAACGCATAGGCGGCCTTGTTGATCGGCCCGCCAAGGTCGACGCACATCATGCCGCCCAGCAACAGCCCCAGCAGGATGGCATTGGTGGTGCCCATGCTGTCGAGGAAGTGCGTCAGGCCTTCGAGCATCGCTGCTACCGGCTGGCCGACCACGTAGATCATCACCAGGCCAGTGAACAGACTGGCCAGCAATGGAATGATCAGGATTGGCTTGAGCGCCTCCAGGCTGCTGGGCAAGCGCGCCCATCGGGCAATGGCCTTGGCGCTGTAACCGGCAAGGAAACCGGCGACAATGCCACCGATGAAGCCGGCACCCAAGGTGCTGGCCAGCAGGCCGCCGATCATGCCGGGGGCCAGCCCGGGGCGGTCGGCGATGGACCATGCGATATAACCCGCCAGTAGCGGCACCATCAGTTTGAAGGCGGCTTCGCCGCCAATCTGCATCAACGCCGCCGGCAAGGTGCCCGCCTCTTTGTAGGCTTCGATACCGAACACGAACGACAGGGCAATCAGCAGGCCGCCGGCCACCACCATCGGCAGCATGAACGACACGCCGGTAAGCAAATGCTTGTACACGCCGGTTTTCTCGCCCTTCGTCGGCGTGGATGCCGCTGCGGCGTCGGCGCCGTTTTCCACCGTGGCCTGCGCCAAGGCCTTGTCCAGAGTGGCGCGGGCCTGCTTGAGGGCAATGCCGGTACCACAACGGTAAATACGTTTGCCGGCGAAACGTGCAGTGGGAACTTCAATGTCGGCGGCCAGCAACACCACGTCCGCCGCAGCGATGGCTTCAGCAGACAAGGGATTGCGCGCACCGACCGAGCCCTGGGTCTCGACGGTCAACTGGTAGCCCAGTTGCTGTGCGGCTTGCTGCAAGGCTTCTGCGGCCATGAAGGTATGGGCTACGCCGGTCGGACAAGCAGTCACGGCAACGATGCGGGTACCAGCACTGCCAGCGGCGGCCGGGCCATCTGTCACTGCGGCCAGCAGCTCGGCGTTGGCCGCCGCTTCGTCGAGAAAGCCTTCGCGATCAGCCAGCGCCTGGGATGGCGTGCTTTGGTACAGGCGCTTGCCGACGAAGCGGGCCAGGTCCACCGGACCGGTGCTGACCACAAGCACCCAGTCAGCCTCGGCGATCTGTGCGGCGCTCAGCTGCCGCTCGGGGTGTTCAGTATTCTGCACTTCGACGCTGGTGCTCCAGCCGCGCCGCTGGGCAGCGGCGGACAGCAAGCGTGCGCTCAGTACACTCGATACCTGGCCATTGGGGCAGGCGGTGACTATGGCAATGTTCATCGGCAACCCTCTTGTTGTTCTGTCAGTTGCACGGCCGCTTCCAGTTGCACCAGGTGCTCGCGGTCACGGATACCGAAGCCAACCTGGGTAACGGCCTGGGCGGCGATGGCAGTGGCTCGGGTCAACGTCTGCGCAGGCGCCTCGGCCAGCAGCAGGCCGTGGACCATGCCGGCCACCAGCGAATCCCCCGCCCCCACCGTGCTGGCAACCCGCACCTTGGGTGGGCGGGCGTGCATGGCCAGGTCACGACTGAACCAACTGACGCCCTGCTCGCCCGCAGACACCACCACGTGTTCAACGCCACTGGCCAGCAGGCGCTTGGCGGCAGCCGTCTGTTGCGCCAGGTTATCCACAGGCAGACCCAGCACTTCGCCCAGTTCTTCGGTATTGGGCTTGACCAGCCAGGGCGCGCTCTGCAAACCGACACGCAGGGCTTCACCACTGCTGTCCAGGACAACCTTGAGGCCTTGAGCCTTCAACAGTTCGAGCAACTGGCGGAACCAGTCGGCACTGATCCCGCGCGGCAGGCTACCAGCCACCACCACGGCATCGTGACCTGGGGCAATCTGTTGCAGTTTGTGCAGCAAGGCGTTGCGTGCCGCCTCGTCCACCTCCGGGCCTTGCCCGTTGATGTCGGTAACGCGGCCATCGGCCTCGACCAGCTTGATATTACTGCGGGTTTCGCCCGGCACACGGACGAAGCAGTCGGTAAAACCGCGACCGTCGATCAGCGCCTCGAAGGGCTGCAGATTGTCGCGCCCAAGGAAACCGCCAACGGTTACGCTGTGCCCCAGGTCGGCCAGTACCTGGGCAACGTTCAGCCCCTTGCCCGCGGCGTGACTGTGCTGCGCCTGGCTACGGTTGACCTGCCCTGGGCGCAGAGCGTCCAGGCCGATGGTGATATCCAGCGCCGGGTTCAGGGTGAGAGTGAGGATCTTGGCCATTCAGTAACGCTCCACCAGCGCGCGAACTGCTGCGGCGCTGTCCTGTTGCAGGGCCTCGCGCGCCAGGGCGCGGGCTGTCTGATGATCGGCCTGGCGAACCAGTGCCTTGACTTCGGCGATGCTGCGCGCGGAGACGCTGAGTTCGTCCACGTCCAGCCCCAGCAGCACGGCCACCGCCTGCGGGTCGGCCGCCAGCTCGCCACACACGCCCACCCACTTGCCGTGGGCATGGGCGGCGCGCACGGTCATGTCGATCAGGCTCAACACCGCCGGGTGCAGGCCATCGGCCTGTGCCGAGAGGCTGGGGTGGCCACGGTCGATGGCCAAGGTGTATTGAGTCAGGTCGTTGGTGCCGATGCTGAAGAAGTCCACTTCGCGCGCCAATTGCGCTGCCAGCAGGGCCGCTGAAGGCACCTCGACCATAATGCCCAGTTGCAGGTCGGCTACCGGGATTTCTGCACGCAGGCGCTCCACCATGGCCCGAGCCTCACGCCACTCGTGCACCTGGCCAACCATCGGGAACATGATACGCAGCGGGCGCTGGTCGGCGGCCCGCAGCAACGCGCGCAACTGGTCTTCCATCACTTGCGGGCGCTGCAGGGTCAAACGCACGCCGCGCACGCCGAGGAAGGGATTTTCCTCGGCAGCGATCGGCCAGTAAGGCAACGGTTTGTCGCCGCCGACATCCAGGGTACGCACCACCAACGGGCGCCCATCAAGGCCATCGAGCACGCGGCGGTACTCGGCTTCCTGGGTAGCCACATCCGGCGCTTGAGGGTGGGCCATGAAAATCAGTTCGGTGCGCAGCAGGCCCACACCCTCGGCGCCCTGCTCCACCACCTTGGCGATACCGTTGCTATCGCCGATGTTGGCAAACACCTCGACGGCATGCCCATCCCGGGTGATGGCCGGCTCGAAGCGGTTGGCCCAGGCGGCCTGCAGGCGTTGCTCGCGCAGGTCACGCTCGGCCAGCGCCCGCTGCAGTTCATCCGCTGGCGGTGCGACGCTGACCACACCACGCTGGCCATCGAGCAGCAGCGGCGTGCCACTGTCCAACAGCAGTATCGACGCACCGGCGCCGACCACTGCCGGTATGCCCAAAGCCCGGGCAACGATGGCACTGTGGGCCGTGGCGCCGCCCTGGGCGGTGACAATACCGGCAACCCGGGTGGGATCCAAGCGGGCGACATCGGATGGACCGACTTCGGTCATCACCAGCACATAGGGTTGCTCGGGTTCAGCCTGCGCCTGCACACCACACAACTGCGCCAGCACGCGGCGGCCGATATCGCGCAGGTCGGCAGCGCGCTCGGCAAGCAGCGCATCGTGCAATGCCTCTTGCTGGCGGGCCGCGGCGTCGATCACGGCCATCCACGCGGCCGCGGCACTTTCGCCCTGGGCCAGGCGCTGCTCGACATCGTCGGTCAGGGCCGGGTCGGCAAGCATTTCCTGGTGGGTGACGAAAATTTCGCCAATGGCCTTGTCGCTGCGCAGGACCAAAGCCTGCAGTTCGCCATTGACGATGGCCAACGCTTCGCGCAGCTTCTGCCGCTCCTGGGCGCACGATTCACCCCGCAAGGGATAGTCGAACTCACGCTCGACACAGACATGCGCCGGGCCGCTGGCAATGCCGGGGGCGGCACCCACACCCTGGATACGACTGCCGGCCGCTGGCGCTTGCAGTACTTCGGGTACGTCATCGGCAATGGGCGTGACGCTCTGCGGTAGGGGTTCCACCTCCTCACCCAAGCCTTGTTCGATAGCGGCCAGCAACACCGGCAAGGCATCGGCAGCGATGCTCGGCTCGGCGACCAGCTCCAGTGCCTGACCACGGCGGGCGCCGAGGCTGAGCAGCTTGCTCAGGCTCTTCACCGATACCGCTGGCTGCGCGCTATCGACCAGGCGCACACGAATTTCCCCTTCAAAGCCTTTGGCCAGTTGTGCAAGCACCTTGGCCGGGCGGGCATGCAAGCCATGTGGATTGGCCAGCACGACACGTGCGCTGGGCCAGTCCGCCGGCGCTTCGCCGCCCAGTACTTCCAGTACCGCACGGCTGTTGGTGGCCTGGTAGAGCATCTGCCCGCGGCCTTCGATCAGCACTTCGCACAGACGCTCAAGCAGGGCCTCGTGAGCGGCGCCAAGGCTGGCCAGGCAGAACAGACCGTTGAGCGGCTGGTCGCGGTAACGCAGCGGCTGCTGCGGGGTGATGAAGGCGAGGCCCGGCTGACGAACCTGGCGCTCGCTGTGCAGCCACCACAGGCCCTCGCCCAGCGGCAGAGGCTCGGCCTGCTGGAGCACGGCGGCAAAGCCACTGTCGACACAGTCGGCACGTTGCAACAGGCGCGCACCGCGCCAGGCCAGTTCGTCGAAGTCTTCAGCCGGCAAGTTCAGCCCCACCAGTTGCGCATCCAGCGCCAACGCTTGTGGCGCGCCCTGCAGCAGCTTGAGCAGCGCTTCGGCTGAGCTGGCCCGGCGCAAGGCTTCGGCCAGGTCGGTCTCGCCCAGCGCACGGGTCAACAGCTGCAGCAGGCGCAGGTGTTCGTCGGAGCGGGCGGCAATACCAATGGCCAGGTAGACCATTTGCCCGTCACCCCAGTCTACCCCCTCGGGAAACTGCAGCAGCCGCACGCCGGTGGCATACACCAGATCGCGTGTTTGCGGCGTACCATGGGGAATGGCGATGCCCTGGCCAAGGAACGTGGAGCCTTGTGCCTCCCGGGCCTGTAGCCCTTGCAGGTAACCCTCGGCGACCAGGCCGTCCGCAACCAGTCGATCCGCCAGAAGGCGCAATGCCTCATCCTTGTCGGCGGCCTTCTGGCCCATGGCTATCTGCTCATTGGCGAGCTCGAGCATGACCTTCTCCTTTTGCAGTTCCCGTTCGGGTACTGGAGTATTGTTGTGAAATTCACATAAAGGGCCAGTTCAGCAACCTTGCACGGGTGGAGCCGAGGCAGAAAAATCGGCGGCTGAAACGTTTAATCTGACCAGGCGGCCACGTTACTCGATAATCTGCCCAGTAAAAAGCCCCATCCTGTCGGACAATTGCGACAATGGTCGTCTGCGCGTGATGCCTGTACCGGGTCAAACTACCCGGTCCGGCCTTACAGCCAGCCCCGGTAATAACAAGGAAAATTCGGTGAAACTCAGCGATATCGCCCGTCTGGCCGGTGTGTCCGTGACCACTGCCAGCTACGTCATCAATGGCAAGGCAGAACAGCAGCGCATCAGCAACAGTACTGTCGAGCGGGTACGCGCGGTGGTCGAAGCCCACGGCTTCACCCCCAACCCGCAGGCAGCTGGGCTGCGCAGCCGGCATACCCGCACCCTGGGCTTCATTCTCCCGGATCTGGAGAACCCCAGCTACGCCCGCATTGCCAAGCAACTGGAGCAAGGCGCCCGCGCCCGCGGCTACCAGTTGCTGATCGCCAGCAGCGACGACCAGCCAGACAGCGAGCGCCAACTGCAGCAGCTGTTCCGTGCGCGGCGCTGCGATGCGCTGTTCGTTGCCAGTTGCCTGCCGCCAGAAGATGACAGCTACCGCGAGCTGCAGGACAAAGGCTTGCCGGTGATAGCCATCGACCGCCGCCTGGACCCCGCACACTTCTGCTCGGTGATCAGCGACGACCGCGATGCCAGCCGCCAGCTGGCCGCCAGCCTGCTCAGCGCGGCCCCACGCAGCATCGCCCTGATAGGCGCACGCCCCGAGCTGTCGGTTAGCCAGGCGCGTGCCGGCGGATTCGACGAGGCCCTGCAAGGCTATGCCGGCGAAGTGCGCCGCTATCAGGGCGAAGCCTTCAGCCGTGAGTGCGGCCAACGCCTGATGCAACAACTGATCGACGACCTGGGCGGCCTGCCGGATGCTCTGGTGACCACGTCGTACGTGCTGTTGCAGGGCGTGTTCGACACCCTACAGGCGCGCCCGGTCGACTCGCGCCAACTGCAGCTGGGTACCTTTGGCGACAACCAGTTGCTCGATTTCCTGCCGCTGCCGGTCAATGCCATGGCCCAGCAGCACGGCCAGATTGCCGCCACCGCGCTTGAACTGGCACTGGCCGCCATCGAGGAAAAACGCTATGAACCCGGCGTTCATGCTGTTGGCCGCACCTTCAAGCAACGCATCTCAGCGGCCTGAACATGCGCCTGATCGACACCCACACCCACCTGGACTTCCCCGACTTCGACGCCGACCGCCCGCGCCTGCTGGCCAACGCGGCGGCGCGTGGGCTGGAGCGGATGGTGGTGCTGGGGGTGTACCAGGCGAATTTCCAACGGGTGTGGGAACTCGCCTGCACCGAGCCGCGCCTGTTCGCCGCGCTTGGCCTGCACCCAGTTTACCTCGACCAGCATCGACCTGAGCACCTGCTGCAACTGCGCGAGTGGCTGGAGCGCCTGCGCGACAACCCGCGGCTATGTGCCGTGGGTGAGTTTGGCCTGGACTATTACCTCACAGACCTCGACAAGACCCGCCAGCAGGCGCTGTTCGAAGCGCAACTGCAGATGGCTTGCGACTTCGAACTACCGGCCCTGTTGCACGTGCGCCGCAGCCATGCCCAGGTGATTGCCACGCTCAAGCACTACAAGCCTGCGCGGGCGGGGGTGATTCATGCGTTTGCCGGCAGCTACGAAGAGGCCCGCGAGTACATCAAGCTGGGGTTCATGCTGGGGTTGGGCGGTGCGGCTACCTGGCCGCAGGCACTGCGGCTGCGCAAGACCCTGGCGCGGCTGCCACTGGACAGCGTGGTGCTGGAGACTGATGCACCGGACATGGCACCGGTGATGTACCCGGGGGTACGCAACAGCCCGGAGCATCTGCCGGACATTGCCGCGGCACTGGCGCAAGTGATGGGACTGGATGTCGAGGTGCTGGCACAGGCCAGCACCCGCAATGCTTGCGCGTTGTTTGGCTGGTGAAACTCAGGTGAACGGGATTCCCGTGGGATGCGCCTGGTCCCGATTCAGACCAGCACGGTCCACAGCGCGAACCCTGCATACCACAGCACTGCACAGCGCAACAGCAGTTCCCACAGGCTGTCCAACCGCCCCAACCCGCGCTGGCTGTCCTCTTCCTCGGGAATGTCATCGGCAATGCGCCCGACCCGAGCCACCAGGTGCCCGGCACTGATGTGCCAGTTGAGCACCTCGTGCAGCATCACCCTTGTAACCGCAAGGAAGTTGCCCACCAGGGCAAAGCTCAACGCCAGCCCCCGCACCGGCAACCAGTCCATGATGTGCCGCAACTGCTCGGCACGCACCTTCAGCGCCGGCTGCCTGCTGTGTTCACCACACAGCGCCAACAGTCGATAAGCCAGCGCAGCGCCAGGGCCCAGTACGAAATACCAGAAGATCACCGCGAAAAAGCCCTGGTACACCTGCCACAGCAAATTACCCTGCACCCGCACCAGCAGGGTGTGCGGTTCATCGGCCACCAGGCCCAGGTCGCGCTCGGCCACGTGCAGCGCCGCCTGATCGTCCCCCCGCCGCCAGGCGTCACGAAACGGCCCCAGCGATGCCTTGGCATCGCCGCGGCCCAGGCTGTAGATCAGCACCAGCAGGTGCACCGGCAACGCCAGCAAGCCATAGGCCACTGGCTCCAGCACATGCAGCAACAACACAAGCAACGCTACCGGTGCCAACACCAGGATGGCCAACGTCCACCATGGGTGCACCTTGCCGCTGCGCTCCAGACGCACCAATTCGCCAATAAAGAACCCGTCGCGCTGCACCTGATGACGCAGCGCCGAAAACTTCTCGACCCACAGCGCCAGCACCAACACCAGAAAACTCATGCCTTGTCCTCGTTGTGCTGCAGCGCCTGGCGGTAGCGCGGCCAGTCGAAGGCCGGGCCGGGGTCGGTCTTGCGCTGCGGGGCAATGTCGCTGTGGCCCTGAATGCGGTTCAGGTCGATGGCCGGCCAGGCACTGCGGATGTGCCGGGTGAGTTGCTCCAGCACCGCATACTGGGCATCGGTATAGGGCAGGTCGTCGGTGCCTTCCAGTTCGATGCCGATGGAAAAGTCGTTACAGCCTTCGCGCCCGTCAAAGCTCGACACACCCGCATGCCAGGCACGGTCATGCAACGACACGAACTGAGTCACCGCGCCGTCACGCTCGACGAACAGGTGCGCTGACACGGTCAGATGGTTGATGCTGGCAAAATACGGATGTTCATCAGGGGCCAGGCGGTTCTGGAAGAATTGCTGCACCTTGCCCGTGCCGAAACAGGCCGGGGGCAGGCTGATGTTGTGAATCACCAGCAGGGAAATCGATTCGCCTTCGGGGCGCGCATTGAAGTTCGGCGAGGGGCAATGGGTGATTCCGATTCCGTGGAACCAGCCAGTGGCACGGTCCAATTGCATGGGGCAGATCCTGAAAAACGCCGTGAACATGCCCACAGTATGCCCTGCGGCCAACGCCGTGTGCATGTGAATGATTGTAATGCGTCAGCCTATTGCGCCTGCCCTTGCCGCAAGCTCTCAAGAACCGCCTCCAGCGCCCGTTCGAATAACAGGCGGTCATCCAGCACGCGCACTTCATGCCGCTGCAGTGCCTGGGCCAGGCTGGCGCTGCTCCACTCGCGCACTTTCATGCCGGTGCGGTTGGCGAACACCAGCCTATCGCTGCTTTCAATGCGCGCGACCAGCTTGCAGCGCAGTGGCTCATCCTCATCGAGAACCTCGACCCAGGTGCCGATACGCAAGCGTTGCGCCTGGCGCAGCGCTGCAGCCTGCCCATCGGCAGCGTGCAGGGGCACGCAGGCGGGCTCTTCGGCAATCGCCAGCACAATCTCTTCGGCCACCCGCACATCGCCCAAGAATTGACCTTCCCCTCCCGGCATTTCGTCTTTACCTGCGCAGGCGCGCAGGTGCAACTGTTCCAGTTGCAGGAAGAACTCGCGGGTCGCCACCGCGTCCAGGGCTACGCTGGCCAGGCCATCGCGCAGCGCCTTGAGCAGGGCTGGCACCTGCTGCAGCAAGGCTTGCGGCTCATGTGGCGGGGTAATGCTGGCCAGCAGCATGTCCATCGTCTGCAATGCGTCGCGCCAGGCCGCAGAGGCCTCGCCCTGTTTCAACCAAGCCAGCAGCAGTACCTGGCTCCAGGCCTGCACCAGCATTTGTACTACCACCTGCGGCAACACCCGGCCTCGCAGGCGCTGGTTGAGCACGTGCTGCACCTGCTGTCTGGCCTGCAGTGCCCGGGCACGGCCTTCTTCGGCGTCGCGAGTGCGTTGTTCGAGCAACTCGTTGCGTCGCCGTTCGTCCTGATTGAATGCGAGGAAGTCGTCGAGCAACTCGGCGAACAGGCTTGCATCGTCGGCAAAATCATTGAGCAGGCGCTGAACGACACGCTCTACCCGCAAATGCAAGCTGTCACGCCGGCCTTCGCTGCCGCACTCCCAGCCAATCGCGGCGCCGGCGATTTCGTTGAGCAGCCGACGCGCCGGGTGGTTACCTCGGCTGAACAGCCCCTTGTCCAGTAATGCCACCTTGAGCAGGGGAATATGAAGGCGCGTAATCAACGACCGCAGGCTGGCCGGCAGGTTGTCGTCGTTGTGGATGAACGCGAACAGCAGGCCAACCAGGTTGATCATGTCTTCGTCATCCACTTCAAGACGCCGACGCGTGCCGCTGCGCACACTCACCCGCAACAGCAGTTGCTCAAGCTGCTGGCCGAGCTCGAAGTCATCGGCCTCGTGGGTGGCGGGCACGTAGCGCTGCAAATGCGAAAGTAGCCGGAGCAGGTCGGCGGTACTGATCGGCTGGGCGGCAGCCACCGCGTGCAAGCGCGGCGCGAACTGCCCGCGCACCGGCGCTAGCAGTACCTGTAACGAGGCAAACAACGCCTGCCCTGCGGCATCCGCCCCCACGTCCTGGCCGAGATTCGCCGGTCCTGGGCGCGCACGCATGCGCCGGTCTTCGGCACGCCGGCGCGGCGCCGGTTGCAGTTCGGGCAGTACGCCGGCAGCGGCCAGCAACTGGTTGGCTTCGCCATAGATCACATCGACATCGCGCAGCACATAACGCTCGAACAGCTTCAGCAGCACCAGCTTGACCCGCAGGCCAACGCCCAGATTACGCCCGGCATCGAGGAAGTAACGACACAGCGCGGCTGGCCCCAACGGGTTGTGCTGCTCGTACAGGGGGCGGTCGAGCAGCGCCTGCAGGCGCAAACCCAGTTGCTGCAGGGCAATGCCATCGCGTGACAGCACCCGCGCCACCATGCCCTCGATGGCGGCGGCCCGCTCCATTTGAGCCTTGCTACGCGGGGGGCCCGGCTGGGCCAGGTTTGCCAGCAAGTCGACCTGGCCGGTTCGGAGGAAAGCATCCTGGAACGTATCCAGAAAACCACGCTCAATGCTCTTGCACTTCAGGCGCAGGTCACGCATGGCCTCGAAGTACAGGTTCTGGTCACCGCGGTCCAAGGCCTTGTCGGCCATTTCGAAGAGCGTGTCATCGGCATTGTCGAACAGATCCTGCAGGCCCTGACGCAACTGCAACGCGGCCTTGTCGCGCACCTGCAGCAGCACGACCGGAAGGCAAGGCAGAGGCGTAAGCCCCCCTCGGTCGATGGCTGCCGCCAGGGGCACCACCTTGCCTTCTTTTTGCATCCTGGACTCCTTGCAGGGTGTCTTGCCCGAAAGGGCTGAAAATCGTCAAAGCCATGGCGCCAAATACCAGTCGCCATTATCGGTAAAAAACCGTATGCCTGCCAGCGCCGTTTCGCTGACTGGCTAATGACCCTGATCTGCTCGGATTACTCATGACGCCCGACCAAAGGTCAGCACCAAGGCGGCTGTACACACCGGCCCCCTGCCCTATAATCGCGGGCACCTAGCTTGTGGAGCCGACCATGCCGAACCTACGCCTTGCCGACCTGACCGCTGAAATTGAAGCCAACGTGCGCCGCGCGCTGTTGGAGGACATCGGCAGTGGCGATATCACCGCGCAACTGATCCCGGCCGAGCGCCTGGCCAAGGCGACCATCATCACCCGCGAAGATTGCGTGGTCGCCGGTACCGCTTGGGTCGATGCCGTGTTCCGCCAGCTTGACCCGCGCGTTGCAGTGCACTGGCAGGTGGCCGACGGAGAGCAGGCCACTGCCAATCAGCCGTTGTTCCACCTGGAAGGCCCGGCCCGTTCGCTGCTCAGTGGTGAGCGCAGCGCACTGAACTTCCTGCAGATGCTTTCGGGGGTCGCCACCCGTGCGCGCTTCCTTGCCGACTTGGTAGCAGGCACCCAGGTGCGCCTGCTGGACACCCGCAAAACCCTGCCCGGCCTTCGCCTGGCGCAAAAGTACGCGGTTACCTGCGGTGGATGCGACAACCACCGCATAGGCCTGTACGACGCCTTCCTGATCAAGGAAAACCACATCGCCGCCAGCGGCGGCGTAGCCGAGGCCGTGGCCGCAGCGCACCGCATTGCGCCGGGCAAGCCGGTTGAAATCGAGGTCGAAAGCCTGGATGAACTGCGCCAGGCGCTGGCCGCTGGCGCGGACATCATCATGCTCGACGAGTTGAACCTGGACGAGATGCGCGAAGCCGTGCGCATTACCGCTGGCAAAGCCAAGCTTGAAGCCAGCGGCGGCGTAAACGAAACGACCTTGCGGGTGATTGCCGAGACAGGGGTGGACTACATCTCGATTGGCGCCATGACCAAGGATGTGAAAGCGGTGGACCTGTCGATGCGACTGAGCCTGTGAACTGATTGCAGGCAATAAAAAACCGGCGCTTGGCCGGTTTTTTATTGGGGGCGCTTTGCACCCCATTCACAGTTGCAACAGGCTGCATATCCTTGCAGGCGCAACCTTGTGCTGCGAATGAGCCGCAAAGCAGCCCCGGTTTTCAGATCAGAACGAGGCGTTGGCCAAACCGTCCAGGTAGCGCTCGACATCCAGCGCCGCCATGCAGCCCGCACCGGCCGAAGTGATGGCTTGGCGGTAAACGTGGTCAGCCACGTCGCCAGCGGCAAACACACCCTCGACGTTGGTCGCGGTGGCATTGCCTTCGCGGCCGCCGTTGACCACCAGGTAGCCGTCTTTCAAGGTCAGCTGGCCTTCGAACAGCGAAGTGTTCGGGGTGTGGCCAATGGCGATGAACACGCCGTCGACCTTGATTTCGTCGCTGCTGCCGTCGTTGTTCTTCAGACGCGCACCGGTTACGCCCATGTTGTCACCCAGCACTTCGTCCAGGGTGGCGTTGAGCTTGAGCTCGATCTTGCCTTCGGCCACACGGGCGTTCAGCTTGTCGACCAGGATCTTCTCGGCGCGGAAGGTTTCGCGACGGTGTACCAGGGTCACTTTGCTGGCGATGTTGGCCAGGTAGAGTGCCTCTTCCACAGCCGTGTTGCCACCACCGACCACGGCGACCGGCTTGTTGCGGTAGAAGAAACCGTCACAGGTGGCACAGGCCGAAACACCCTTGCCCATGAAGGTCTCTTCCGACGGCAGGCCCAGGTAGCGAGCGCTGGCTCCGGTGGCGATGATCAACGCATCACAGGTGTACTTGCCGCTGTCACCCTGCAGGGTGAACGGCTTGTTGGCCAGGTCGACCGCGTTGATGTGGTCGAAGACGATTTCGGTTTCAAAACGCTCGGCGTGCTCTTGCATACGCTGCATCAGGGCCGGGCCGGTCAGGCCGTGGGGGTCGCCCGGCCAGTTGTCGACTTCGGTGGTGGTGGTCAGCTGGCCACCCGCCTGCATGCCGGTGATCAGCAGCGGCTTGAGGTTGGCACGGGCGGCATACACCGCAGCGCTGTAACCGGCAGGGCCGGAACCGAGAATGATGACGCGCGAATGACGTACTTCAGACATGTCGAACTCCTGTCGAGCGGGCTGCAGGGCCGGCATCGGTGTACCGGCTGCGCCAGCCAAGAAATTAAAAAGGACCCACGCAGCACTTGGGGAAGGCTAAAACGCGCAGGCCCGCAAAGCGAAAAGTTGAGCGCACTGTAGCGAGGTCGCAAAGATTAAGGAAATATCCTTAGACAATCCACCTCATAGGCATCGCCTATGCTGCGATTTCATCGATAAACACGCGCTGCGCGCTTTTGTTACATCCCGTTTCCCGCCCACTGCGTGCCTTTCGTCGGCGCGGCAAACTCGGTAAGGTCAGCGCGTTTTCCTTCTCTGCGGAGTATCTAGATGCAAGCCCCTGTCCTCTCTGGCCCCCAATACCTGCGCGAAGGCCTGAAACTGGTGCTGAGCCCCAACCTGCGGTTGTTCGTGCTGCTGCCACTGGCGGTCAACCTGTTGCTGTTCGGTGGCCTGATCTACTTCGCCGGCCACCAGTTCGGCCTGTGGCTCGATGCCCTGATGCCCACGCTGCCTGACTGGCTGAGCTTCCTCAGCTACATCCTCTGGCCGCTGTTCGTTGCCTTGCTGGTGCTGATGGTGTTCTTCACCTTCACCCTGGTGGCCAATATCATTGCCGCGCCGTTCAACGGCTTTCTGGCGGAAAAGGTCGAGGTGGTAGTGCGTGGCGAAGACACCTTCCCAGCCTTCAGCTGGGGCGAGCTGGCAGCCATGGTACCGCGCACCCTCAGCCGCGAAATGCGCAAGCTGGGCTACTTCCTGCCACGCGCCATCGGCCTGTTCGTCCTGTCGCTGATCCCGGTGGTCAACGTGGTGGCTGCGCCGCTATGGCTGATCTTCGGCGTGTGGATGATGGCCATCCAGTACATCGACTACCCGGCGGACAACAACAAGATGAGCTGGCAGGACATGCTCGCCTGGCTGCGCCAGAAGCGTTGGCAGAGCCTGGGCTTTGGCGGCATCACCTACCTGGCGCTGATGATTCCGGGGGTGAACGTGCTGATGATGCCGGCGGCGGTGGCCGGGGCTACGCTGTTCTGGGTGCGGGAGCGGAGCTGAAGGAGCGTGGGGCTGCAGGGCAGCCCCTTTTTGCAGATTGTTTTTTTAGAAGTCGGAGAAACTGTAGGGTTCGAGGGTGGCAATCTGAGAAAGCAGTATTAGATGCTCCACTGCCTTAACCTTCTCGAGGTTAGCAAGGTCGCTTGACCCGCCGAACGCCAAGGCTGGAACGAACCCATACATTTCATCATGCTTTAGCATACCCAGTTTTTTCTTTGCTGGCTCGAACATGCCATCAAAGTCAACAGACGCCTTCTCTTTGCCAAGGAAGAAACCTTGCACTTCCCTGTCCATATCCGCCGCCGTCAACTCATATTCACTGCCCCTGTATCGTGAAATATGAGCCAAAATCTTTACTGAGAAACCCGTTTGCTCTCCAAAGAGATACAGGTCACCAAATGCGCCGCGAGCGATAAGGTGGTATCTATCTCGCTTCTCCAATATTGTGCCTTCGATAAGCGAGGCAGTTACCCCTTCATATTCCTGGGGATTGACAGTCCAAAATATCCCGTCACCATACCCGCACCAACCGTGCTCACTCCAATACTCTAACAATTTGTTCGGCAAGATGCCTCTGTATCGATCCAGACTTGAGGGAGGAACCTCCTGTCGAAAAAACGGCTCACCAACTTGTTCTACAAACAGGAAAAAAACCTCATCCACGGCGAAACCCTCAAGCGACTAGTATTCATGGATTATGCAAAGCTGCGAGAGATGACAGGGTTTTCCTTTGCCTGCTTCACCGAGAGCTTTCTAGCTTCAATGGCATTCATAGTTCTCATAAGATCTCTCAGAATTCTCTCCTGCAGCTTAGAAGTTCAGCTGTTCAGTTGTTACCGTGGGTAAGGCTGGAGATTTTTATCGTTCTTTAGATCGAGCGCCGCGCAGGCGAAACTCGATCCCATGGCCATTACAAATTATCAAAGACTCAACCGACTGGAAAACTGTTCCGCCACATCCATCACCCGGGCGATTTCCTCGGTGGCGGTGCTGGTTGACTGCGGCATTAATCTGGCTGCTCGGAGAAGGCGTAAGGTTGAAGATCTGTCAATTGCGCCAGAAAGATCAAGTGTTCAACAGCACTGACTTTTCTAAGATGTTGCAGGGAGTCTGCCCCGCCCAGCATGAGCGCGGGGAAAAAGCCGTACATCTCGTCATGTTTAAGCCTACCCAGTTTTTCCTTGGCGGGATTGAAGAGACCATTGAAATCCATTGACTCCACTTCTCTTGACAAAATAAAGCCTTGAAGCTCAGTATTTAGTTGTTCCTTTGTGAATTCAGTTCGATAAAATATGTACTGAGACCCAACGCTTGTTATCTCCAATGAAAATCCAGTTTTCTCTCCCCAAAGATACAAGTCTCCGAAGGCACTTCTTGCAACCAAATGATAGTTGTCGTGCGAAGCAAGTGCCGTGCCTGCAATCCAGCAGGAAACTACGGCGTCATATTCTTGCGGATTGACTAGCCAGAATATGCCCTCACCGTACCCCCCCCATCCATGCTCGGACCAATATTCCAAAAGCTTGGGAGGAAGCTTGTCTGTGTATCTTTCGATTGTGGAGCCAGGTACTTCCCGGCGGTCAATCGGCGGACCAAAACTCTCAATCAAACTGGCAAATACTTTATCCATTTCAACCTTCTCACCTTAGCACTTATGTAATTTGACATTCATGCGGATTGAGCCTCTGGACTCCAGGGGTACCGTTTCGGCCGCTTTCTTTAAGTTAGGTATCCTGGTTTTCCATTGGGCGCCTATCACTGAGTTTACCTGGCGGTCCCCAAAGTCCGATATGACGTCTCTACCTCCGGCGACGAGATCCGGATTGTGCAGTGCTGCTGTAATTGACATCCGGTTTCTGGCTTTTTCTATTGCAACCCGTTGCGCTTCAAATGGGCCCATGGTTTTCCTGAGCTCTTTTTCAATTTTTTCCTTGATAAATTCTTGCTCCTTTTTTCTCGCTCTCTGGGCGAGCCCTTTATTGCGCTGATTTGGGTTTTCAACTTTTTCCAAAAACTCTTCAACGGTCATCCAGTTGAGCCCGTCTTCCTGGCCATTCAACTGTCGTTTGAATTCGCCTACTTTGTATTCCGGTACTTTATCAGCTTTGAAACATTCAACGTTATGCAATGCCATCGTGCCCGGATGGGGCTTCGCTGGTGCTTTCCTGGGCTGATTCGGGCTAACGGGCTGCGGATCATCCATCGCCCCCTTGCGCCGCTCCGGCACCTGCAGATCCGGCCGTTTCTTCAACCCCTCTTCATGCTGGAGCATCCATTGCCCCAGCCGCGCGCCTTTGCGGCTGGCCGCCATTTCCTGGGCCAGCACCCGGGCATCGCCGCGCCCGCGGGTGAGGTACGACACGATCGCCCCCAACAACAGCACCACGACTTCCACATGGCCTTGGGCAATCTGATGCGTGGCCCGGAATATCGCATACGGATCGTCCCGGCAGAACGGGCCGGTGCCTTCATTGCCGCAGGTGCCTTCCCAGGCGAAGCGGATGCCATCGACGTAGTACTCACCGATCCGCGGCAAGCCCCCGATGAAGAACTCGGCAATGGAAGCCAGCCCCAGCGCGCCAAGGATCCAGCCGCTGACCTTGAGGCCCATGACCGCGCCTGCGCCAGCGAACGGTATGGTTCCGGCGCCGCCGGCGAATGCGCCTACCCCCGCGCCAAGCAGGCCGCCGGTAACGGTGCTGCCGATGACGATCATCGCCATCTGCTGCACGACCCTCAGCAGTTCGTCGACGATGCTGTTGATGCCGAGGTCGGCGAAGCGCTGGCGCAGCCTCTGCGCCGCCTGCCATTCGGCGTGGTAGAAGGCTGTGCGGACAGCTTCGATCCGGCGCAGGTTGAGGCCCAGTGAGGCGACCTCTTCATTGAGGCTGGTGCGGAACTGGCCACCGCTTGGGTAGCCCACCATGGCGATGACACGTGACTCGATCTCGTGCCACGAGGGCACGAGGTAATCCAGGTACATGAGGTGTCTCCCTGACAACGTGTGCAGGGGGAAATCCCATCATGGATTCGGATCGGAGGTTTCTGAGTCAGTTGTAGGAAAATGCGACTTCGTTTCCGGCATGCTCGGCGAAGTTCAGCTGTTCAGTTGTTGCTGTGGGTAAGGCTGGAAATTTTTATCGTTCTTGAGATCGAGCGCCGCGCAGGCGAAGCTCGATCCCATGGCCATTACAAACCCCAAGCCATATCAAAGACTCAGCCGGCTGGAAAACTGCCCCACTACGTCCACTACCCGCTTCGCCCCGTCCTGTATCTCGACAATCACGCTGCCCGTCTCATCCGCCAGCGCCAGCCCCTGTTCGGCCTGGCGCTTGCTGGTGTCGATGATCGCCACCGCCGCCTGCGCCAGTTGTTCGTTCTGCTGTACCACCCGGGCGATTTCTTCGGTGGCGGTGCTGGTGCGGGAGGCCAGTTGGCGCACTTCGTCGGCAACGACGGCAAAGCCCCGCCCTTGCTCCCCCGCGCGGGCAGCTTCGATGGCCGCGTTAAGGGCCAGCAGGTTGGTCTGCCCGGCAATGTCGCTGATGGTCTTGATGATCGAACCGATCACCCGCGACTGGGTATCCAGTGCCTGGATGCCGTCGGCCGCCTCTTGCATCGAAGCCTCCAGGCCACGCATCACAGTGACAGTCTGGGTGACCACTTCGGTGGCCTTGCGAGCACTGACATCGGTACCCAGCGAGGTGTTGTAGGCGACATCTGCCGCCTCAGCCACTGCCAGTTCCTGATTGACCTGATCGGTGATCACGGTGGCGAACTTGACCACCTTGTACAGCACATCGTGGGCATCGAAGATCGGGTTGTACGAGGCCTCCAGCCAGATCACCCGGCCATGGGCATCGATGCGCTTGAAGCGCTCGGCAACATATTCGCCACGCCGCAGCCTGTCCCAGAACGCTTGGTAGCCAGCCGAGTTGACCTCCTGCGGTTCGCAGAACATGCGGTGGTGCTTACCGCGAATCTGCTCCAGGCGATAGCCGACGGTGGCCAGGAAACGCTCGTTGGCAGTGAGAATGATGCCGTCGAGGTCGAACTCGATCACCGCAGTAGAGCGCATCAGTGCCTTGATCAGGCTTTCGTGCTCGCGTGAGGTCTCGATGGTTCGGGTGAGGTCGCTGGAATGCAGGGTGAAGTACTTGATGCGCCCCTCGCTGTTCTTCACCGGCTGCAGGATCGAGCGCAGCCAGGCTTCCTGACCATTGCCGCGCAGAAGACGGAACGCACCGTTCAGGTGTTCGCCACGGCTGATCGCGCTTTTCATGCGCTGGTAGAAGTCCAGCGACTTTACGTGGGCAGGGACGATGTCCTCGATATTGCGTCCAAGCAATTGTTCGGCACGGTAGAGCATCTCGCTCTCGAAATTGCCGTTGACCATCTCGATCCGTCCCTGAGGGTCGAGCTGCAGCACCAGCATCTCGCTGTCGAGACTACTCTTGACCTGTTCGATGGACATCAGGTCTTCGCGCAGTTGCCGGATTTCTTGCTTGAGCTTGTTGTTGAACATCACCGCTCTCCTGGAGCGCATCACGTAGTCGAATGCAACTTCATCGGCTGCCAGCGACACCTTCTTGAGTGCTGTGCGAGGAAATATTCGTAGAGGCAAAAGTGCCGGCGATCAGGCGTCATCTTTACGTCACAAGGCGGTCACATTAGCGCAACCCGGCAGGCGGAAACTTTTTGTCATGAATACACCCGCCCTACGCATCACCCTGGTCAGCGAAACCTTCCCACCCGAGATCAACGGCGTGGCCAACACCCTTGGTCGCCTTAGTGAAGGGTTGCGCCAGCGCGGCCATGAGGTCGAGGTGGTGCGCCCGCGCCAGGCGGGCGAAGGGCACACGCACAGCGATCCGCACCTGATGCTGTGCCGTGGCTGGGCGTTGCCTGGCTACCCGGGTTTGCAGTGGGGCGAGGTGTCGATGCACAAGCTGTTGCGTCGCTGGCGCCGGCAGCGCCCGGATGTGCTGTACATCGCCACCGAGGGGCCGCTGGGGCTCAGCGCCCTGCGCGCGGCGCGGCGCCTTGGGGTGGCGGTGATCAGTGGCTTCCACACCAACTTCCCGCAGTATTCCGGCCAGTACGGCCTTGGCCTGCTGGCGCGCCTGCTCACCCACTACCTGCGCTGGTTCCATCGGCGCACGGCAGTCACCTTGGTGCCAAGTGCCAGCCAGCGCCTGGAGCTGGAGCGTCGCGGTTTCGAACGCCTGGAGCTGCTGGCCCGAGGAGTCGATGCGTGCCTGTTCAATCCGGCCCGACGCAGCCAGGCCTTGCGCGAAAGCTGGGGGCTAGGCCCGGAGGATATCGCCGTACTGCATGTTGGGCGGCTGGCGGCGGAAAAGAACCTTTGCTTGCTACGGCCTTGCCTTGAGGCGTTACGGAAGACGTATCCACAGAAGCGCCTGCGCCTGATCATGGTCGGCGACGGGCCTCAGCGCGCCAGTCTTGAACACCAGGTTGCAGACGCCGTGTTTTGCGGGGTCCAGCGCGGTGAACGACTGGCCGAGCACTATGCCAGCGGCGACCTGTTCCTGTTCCCGAGCCTGACCGAGACCTTTGGCAATGTAGTGCTCGAAGCCATGGCCTCAGGGTTGGCGGTGGTTGCTTATGACCAGGCAGCCGCAGCGCAGCATATTCGCCATGGCCACAATGGCGCGCTGGCCATGCCAGGGGACCAGGCGGCGTTTGTCGATGCAGCGTGCTGGTTGCTGGAAGAAGTGGAGACGTTGCGCAGGGTGCGCCTGAATGCGCGACAGCATGCCAGCCGCCAGGGCTGGCCTGCGATTGTCGAGCAGTTCGAGGGGTATCTGAACAGCGCCTGCCGGCAACCTGGTGCTGCGGCTGGGCGTTCTGCGCAATTTTTGCAGCGCCTGTGAGATCGAGCGCCGCCCGCGCGGCGCTCGATCTCACAGGCGCTGCAAAAACATCGCGACAGGCACCCTTCAGGCCAGGGCTTTCTCGATGGCCTGCACCACCGCTGGGTCATCCGGCGCAGTGCGCGGCGAGAAACGCGCCAGCACACGGCCATCCTTGCCCACCAGAAACTTCTCGAAATTCCAGGTAATGTCACCGGGGAACTCGGCCCCCTCACCTGCCAGCAGGCGGTACAACGAATGGCGCTGCGGCCCGTTGACCTCCAGCTTGCCCCCCAGCGGGAAACTCACCCCGTAGTTGAGGCTGCAGAAGTCCTGGATTTCCTTTTCGGTGCCCGGCTCCTGCCCGGCAAACTGGTTGCACGGCAGGCCAAGCACATTGAAGCCCTTGTCCTTGTAGATCTGGTAGAGGTTTTCCAGAGCCTTGTATTGCGGCGTCAGGCCACATTTGGAGGCAACGTTGACCACTAGCACCACTTGGCCCTTGAAGGGTGCGAGGGGCAGCTCTCCGCCGTTCAGCGCTTCCAGTTTCAGGTCGTGAAATGCACTCATGTTGAAATCCCCTCTCAGGTTCCCGGTTGCCGTGCAGGCGAATTTCGCCCACTAAAAAGGCGCTCGTCCAAACCGTTCACCTCCCGTAGGAAGGCAAATCGGCTTGCCCGAGCGCCTGGCGACTTTCTGAGCTTAGCGCAGAAAATCAGTGGTGATGGCCACCTTCACCGTGGATGTGACGGTGAGCGATTTCTTCGTCGCTGGCGTCACGCACGTTCACAACCTTGACCTGGAAGGTCAGGCGCTGACCGGCCAGCGGGTGGTTGCCATCAACGGTAACGTCGTCGCCGTCGATGTCGCGGATGGTGACGATCTGCATCTGGCCGTCCGGTGCCGAAGCGTGGAACTGCATGCCCACTTCCAGCTCGTCGACACCTTCGAACAGGCTACGGTTCAGGGTGCTGACCAGTTCGGCCAGGTACTCGCCGTAGGCCTCTTCAGGTTCGATGGAAACGTTCAGCTCGTCACCAGCCTGCTTGCCTTCCAGGGCTTTTTCCAGGCCCGGGATGATGTTGCCGGCACCGTGCAGGTAAACCAGCGGCGCGCCACCGGCGGAGCTGTCGATGGTCTCCCCGGCGTCGTTGGTCAGGGTATAGTCGATGGAGACAGCCTTGTTGGCGGCGATCAGCATGGGGCAAGACCTTTTGCAAAAGAATGTAGAGCGCACAAGTGTAACCAAGCCATCGCCCGATTGCGAACGAACTGCAGACGAGCAACGGCCCACCAGTCGGATCGATGGCTTTCATCAAGACGCAGAAGGCCACTGGGTGGTGCAACTTTCGTGCGGCCATACCCAGCACCTTCGCCACCAGCCGCCGTGGCAGGCACGCCCTTGGGTGCTCGACCCGGCACAACGTGCGCAACACATCGGCCAGCCTTTCGCTTGCGGCTGGTGCGCACAAGGGGCCGATAGCGCTACCCTTGACCGTTAATTTCTTGCACCGCTTATTTCGAGAAGCACGCATGCAGACATTTTTCATTGCGCCGACCGACTTCGGTGTCGGCCTGACTTCAATCAGCCTGGGCCTGGTGCGCACCCTGGAGCGTGCCGGCCTGAAGGTCGGCTTCTTCAAGCCTATCGCTCAGCCCCACCCGGGTGACACCGGCCCCGAGCGCTCCACCGAACTGGTTGCCCGCACCCACGGCATCAAGCCACCGGTCCCACTGAGCCTGGCCCACGTCGAGCGCATGCTCGGCGATGGCCAACTGGACGAGTTGCTTGAAGAAATCATCCGCCTCTACCAGCAAGCCTGCGTCGGCAACGACGTGGTCGTGGTCGAGGGAATGGTGCCCACACGCCACGCCAGCTATGCAGCGCGGGTCAACCTGCACCTGGCCAAGAGCCTGGATGCCGAGGTGATCCTGGTATCGGCCCCGGAAAACGAAGTGCTCAGCGAGCTGTCTGGGCGGGTCGAACTGCAGGCCCAACTGTTCGGCGGCCCACGCGACCCGAAAGTGCTCGGGGTCATCCTCAACAAGGTACGTACCGACGAGAGCATGGCGGACTTCGCCACCCGCCTGCGCGAGCACTCGCCATTGCTGCGCGGTAATGACTTCCGCCTGCTTGGCTGCATACCCTACCAACCCGAGCTGAACGCACCGCGAACCCGCGATGTGGCCGAGCTGCTTGGCGCCCAGGTGCTCAATGCCGGCGACTACGAGCAGCGGCGCATGAGCAAGATCATCATCTGTGCACGCACGGTGGCCAACACGGTCCCGCTACTGACCTCGGGTACCCTGGTGGTAACCCCGGGCGACCGCGACGACATCATCCTCGCTGTCAGCCTGGCAGCGATCAATGGCGTGCCACTGGCCGGTTTGCTGCTGACCAGCGACAGCAAGCCTGACGAGCGTATCCTTGGCCTGTGCCGCGGTGCACTGCAGGCCGGCCTGCCGATCCTATCGGTCAGCACCGGCTCGTACGACACCGCCAACCAGCTCAACTCGCTGAACCGCGAAATCCCGGTGGACGACCGCGAGCGTGCCGAGTTCATCACTGACTTCGTCGCCAGCCACCTCGACGCGGCCTGGCTGCACCAACGCTGCGGCACGCCGCGTGAACTGCGCCTGTCGCCGGCGGTGTTCCGCTACCAGCTGATCCAGCGTGCGCAGCAAGCCAACAAACGCATCGTCCTGCCAGAAGGCGCCGAGCCACTGCTGGTGCAGGCTGCAGCCATCTGCCAGGCCCGCGGCATCGCCCGCTGCGTGCTGCTGGCCAAACCCGAAGACGTCGACGCCGTGGCCCGCGCCCAGGGCATCACGTTACCGCCGGGGCTGGAGATTCTCGACCCCGAACTGATTCGCGGGCGCTACGTGGAACCCATGGTCGAGCTGCGCAAAAGCAAGAACCTCAACGCGCCGATGGCCGAGCAGCAACTGGAAGACCCCGTGGTGATCGGCACCATGATGCTGGCCCTGGACGAAGTGGACGGCCTGGTCTCGGGCCTGGTGCACTCCACGGCCAACACCATCCGCCCGGCCCTGCAACTGATCAAGACCGCACCCGGCTCGAGCCTGGTATCTTCAGTGTTCTTCATGCTGTTCCCCGAGCAGGTGCTGGTGTACGGCGACTGCGTGATGAACCCGCACCCAAGCGCTGCCGAGCTGGCGGAGATTGCCCAACAGAGTGCTGCCTCGGCGCAGGCCTTCGGCATCGCGCCACGGGTGGCGATGATCAGTTATTCAAGCGATTCGGCCAGCGATGAAGAAGTCGAGAAAGTGCGCGAAGCGACACGCCTGGCACAGGACGCGGCGCAGGAGCTACTGATCGATGGGCCGTTGCAGTATGACGCAGCGGCCAACCCGGCGATCGCTCGAGAGCTGGCGCCGGCTAGCCCGGTGGCCGGGCGCGCCACGGTGTTCGTGTTCCCCGATTTGAATACCGGCAATACCACGCACAAGGCGGTACAGCGCAGTGCCGACGGGGTCAGCCTGGGGCCGATGCTGCAGGGTTTGCGCAAGCCGGTGAACGACTTGCCGCGAGGGGCGCAGGTTGACGACATCGTGCATACCATTGCCCTGACGGCGATTCAGGCCAGCGTGGCGCGCTAAAAGCAGAGGCTTCTTTGCAAGCCTTGTGGGAGCGGGACTACCCGCCCCCACAGCGCCGCAAAGCGGCCCTTAAGGTCGATCAGGGATACTGCTGAACCTGACCTTGCTGCTCATACTGCTGACCCGGAATCGGCTTCAGGTTCACTTCCACACGGCGGTTCTGCGCACGACCATTGGCGTCAGCGTTGCTGGCGATCGGCTGGTCCGGGCCCATGCCACGTACAGAGATACGCGAGGCATCCACACCCTGCGAAGTCAGGTAGGTGCTGACCGCCTGCGCACGGCGCTGGGACAGGTCCATGTTGTGCTGGCGGCTGCCCGTGCTGTCGGTGAAGCCGACCACTTCGATGGTGTTCTGGTTGAACTGCTTGAACGAGCCAGCCAGGTTGTTCAGTGGCGAGTAGAAGCTTGGGGCGATGTTGGCCGAGTCGGTGGCGAAGGTGATGTTGCCCGGCATGATCAGCTTGATCTGGTCACCCTGACGCTGCACTTCCACACCCGTGTTGGCCATCTGTGCGCGCAGTTCGGCTTCCTGCTTGTCGGCGTAGTAGCCGTAACCTGCAGCGGCAGCACCCACTGCTGCGGCACCGATCAGGGCCCCCTTGCCACGGTTGTTGTGGTCGATGGCGGCACCCGCGATGGCACCGGCCAGCGCGCCCAGACCGCCGTACTTGGCAGTCTTGCTCATCCCTGTGGAGCCCTGCGCCTGACCCTGGTTGTCGTAAGGGTTCTGGCCGGCGCAGCCGGTCATCAGTGCAGCGGCGGTTGCGACGATAATCAGACGACGCATGGTGAACATGGACAAGCTCCTACTGAAATTCATAAATGCGGCAGATCCCAAAGGGTTCTATGCCAGCCTTGGAACGCATCGGCAACGAAAAATTCCATGAAAGTGCCTTCATGTGCCATCAGGCACGCACGAATGGGTTTTCACGCATCTCGTCGCCCAGACGGGTGTCGGGCCCATGGCCGGTCACCACGACGGCCTCTTCGTCCAACCGGTACAGCCGCTCCTTGATGGAACGCACGATTGCCCGCTGGTCGCCACCCCATAAATCGGTGCGGCCAATCCCACGGCGGAACAGGGTGTCACCGGCAATCAACAACTTGGCGTCGGCGAACCAGAAGCTCATCGAGCCCGGGGTATGGCCTGGCGTATGCAACGCCACACCGCAGCCGCAGGCCAGTTCTTCGTCATCGCCCAGCCAGCGGTCCGGTGCCGGTACCGGCGTGTAGGGTACGCCGAACATCTGGCACTGCATCTCAAGGTTGTCCCACAGCACCTGGTCGTCCTTGTGCAGGTGCAGCGTGGCACCCGTCAGCTCCTTGAGCTTGCCTGAGGCGAGGAAGTGGTCGAAGTGCGCATGGGTGTGGATGATGCTCACCAGCGTCAGGCCGTGGACCTGCAGGCGAGCAAGGATCTTGTCCACATCACCACCCGGGTCGACGACTATGGCTTTCTTGGTCAGAGGGTCGCCGATCAGCGTGCAGTTGCACTGCAAGGGGCCGACGGGGAAGGTTTCGCGGATGAGAGCTGACGATGGGATATGCATTGTGAATACGGGAACCGGTTAATCGAATAGGGTTTGCACACGCGCCAGTGCATCCAGGATGACAACTTCAGGCACCGACTCTATGCGCTTGGCAAATCGTGCTTCAAGGTCGACTGTGCGCACCTGGTTGCAAAGCATCACCCCCTGCGTCTGCGTGCCCGTACCGCTGAGCGTGACAGCGAAACCCGCATGCCTCGCGAAATCCCCATCTTGAGTGATCGGGATGATTACAGCCAGGCCTGAAGCATTGAACGCAGCCGGAGTAAGTACCAGTGCAGGTCGGCCGGAGCCCTGCTGTTCCCGGCCGACTGTTGGGTCCAGGTTGACGCGAACAATATCACCCCTGGCGAATTTCAACCGTTTCACACTTCACGCCCCACTGGGCGCATGGCATTCCAGTCGGCCATGTCCTCTGGCTCCGGTGCACTCAGGTCACATTGGGCCATCAGTTCCTCAAGCGTGTACTTGGGTTTCGACCTGACGGGTTTGAGCACCATCGTCTCACCCGTTGTGTCAAGGCTCAGGGTGGAGCCGACACCGAGACGCATCTGCTTGAGTACTGCGGCGGGCAGGCGGATCGCGGCGCTGTTACCCCACTGTTGAATCTTGATCTGCATGAGTATCTCCCAAGGTAGATACATAGTAGAAACCCACCAAATGATTGCAAGCGAAATGTAGAAACGTCGTATCTACACTGTCATCTGCCCTGACCGGACAAAAGCCCTGCAATCTCAAGAAGGAAATGCCCTACATCACCTTGGGAAGCCACTCTCCAACTGCAAAAATTTCAAACGTAGATTCAGCCGGACCTCAAGGCAAAAACAACCTGAACAACCCACCCCCAAGCGCCCCGCCGTTGGAGATCTCGATCCGCCCGCGCACCCCGCCGCTTTCATGCAACGCGGCGATCCGCGCCGCAAAATACAGCCCAAGGCCGGTACTGCCGCTGGTCGAGTCGATGCCCTGGATATACTCCTCCTGGCGCTCGAGCATGTGCTTTGGATAACCCGGGCCGTCATCGTTGACGCAAATGGCCAACTGGTTATCGGCCTCTTCGATGGTGATCAGCAAGGCGTGCCCGGCAAAGCGGGTGGCGTTGGTGATGACGTTGGAGATCACCGAGGCCACCAGTTCGCGGTCGAAGAAACCCAGCGGGTTATCGGTGTCGATACGCCAGGTGGCGAGAATGTCGTTGTGCTTGAGCACTTCCTCGTGCGCCGCCAGCTGGGCTTCGATGAAATCATCCAGCTCATGGTAGTCCGGGCATACCGGCAACTGGTTCACACCCAGTTTGTACAAGCCCAGCAACTGCACGAGCATGCCGTTGAGGTGACGAAATTCATGCTCCATGATCCCCTGTTCGGCACCGCCACGCAGTTCCTCTGGCAAGCGCTCAACCCACTGGCTGTGGGACTGGATCAGCGCCGACAACGAACTTTTGAGGTCGTGCACGGTGGAGGCGATCACCGTGGAAAAATCCAGCCCCTGATTGTCTTGATTCATGCGCCGAACACTCGGATGTGCAGTTTGCGGTAACGGTCATAGCGATTATCGCTGGCAGGGATACCGGCCACGCTGGTCAAGGCATCGCGGCACTCCTGCATGATCGCAGGCTGAGGGTTGTCACCGCCAATGCGCAGCAGCGCCTGGGCGGTGTTGAGGGCGATGCTGATGTTCTTCGGCTGTAAACCCAATGCCTTTCGGAACAGCTGCAATGCCTCGCCAAGCTGCCCTCCCTGGTAACTGCGCACACCCTGACGATTGAGGGTGACCGCTTCGGTAATGGCGTTGAGCACGCTGGGGTCATCCGTCAGCTTGCCCACTTTCTCCATGACCTTGGGGTCATCGCCATAACTTTCCACACAGTTCTTCAGCACGCCGATGGCGGCGGCTTCCTGCCCCATCGCCTGCAGTTGCGCAGCGACAGTAAGGGCCGAATCGACCGAGAAGAACTGGTTCATCTTGTCCAGGCGCTGAATCGCCTGTTCTGTCAGCTTGCCGGCCGTTTCCGGGTCGCCGGCCTGCTGCAGACTGGCAGCCTTCATCATCCGCGCACGCACCTGCAGGCCTTGGTCCTCAGGGTTCTCCTTGGCCACTTCACTGAGCGTGGTGTTGATCTCGACCCGGGTACGGGCGTCCAGGCCGAAGCCTGCATTCTTGCTCATCAACGCCTGCACCAGGCCAAGGTTGTTTTCGGCATCCTTGTAACGCGAACTCTGCCCCTGGTTCACCGCATGACGGAACGCTTTCGATGCGCTCTCGAAGTCTTCGTTCTCCAGCGCCAGCTTGCCCAGCGTCGACTGCCGACGCACCGACAATGGCGACAAGCGTACGGCTTCTTCAAGCAAATTCTGCGCGCGCCGGGTATCGCCCTGAGCCACCAGCACCTCGGCCATGCCATCGTAAAGGCCTGGCATGATCGGGAACGCCTTGAGCGCCTGCTCGTATACACCCTGGGCCTGGGCATTCTGACCACGCTTGTGCATCAGTGCGCCCAACGCAGCGTACACCCACGGCTGCGGGCGGCTGGCCAGGATGGCCTTGAGGAATTTTTCCAGTTCCTCGAAACGGTTGAGGTTGCGCAGGGCATCGGCCCGGTAGCGCAAGCACAATGGCGCCAGGCGCGGATCCTTCTTGCACAGCTCGGCGCAGGCCGCCAGTACTTCGGCCGGGCGGTTGCGGTCCAGCGCCTGCAGGATCGGTTTTAGCAGCGTCTTGCGCTGGAACAGTTTCTCGACGCGCTGGGCCAGGCCAACCCGGTTGAACGGTTTGGTCAGGTAGGCATCGGGCTCGTGCTCGATGGCGCTGAGAACAATCGCCTGACTGCTCTCGGCGGTGACCATGATGAACACGCACTCATGGCTGATGTGCTTGTCGATGATCAGGTCTTCAAGCACCTGTTGCCCGTTCTTCTTGCCATCGCCCAGGTGGAAGTCCTGCAGGATGAAGTCATAGCGCTTCTGCGCGCACATGCGCAGCGCCTGCTCGCCGCTGTCAGCGGTGTCCACGTCGCGCACGCCCAACTCGCGCAGCATGGAACGGGTCGACGTACGAAAGTCGGTAAAGTCGTCGACGATCAGAAAGCTCTTTTGCCCGTACTGCAGCATCAACACGACCTGCCTTGGAATGATTGAAAAATCGCGCGAGGCGATGCCACCGATAGCTGTATCGGCAGCTGGTCGGGAAAGATGAGGGTAGAGCATTGCCGGCCACGAACCATGGCGTCAGGCCATCACTTTAACGAGCAATGACCTACAGGGCCAGTATCACGCCAGCAACCCCAGGGATTTGGCCTTGGCCACCGCCTGGGTGCGCCGCTCCACGCCCAACTTGCTGTTGATGTGGCTGGCGTGGGTCTTCACCGTATGCAGGGAAATGAACAGCCGCTCGCTGATCTGCTGATTGGAACAGCCCTGGGCAATCAGTTCGAGCACGGCCAACTCGCGACCACTCAGCGCTTCGCCATTGCCCGTACTGGCGATTGGCACTGGCGGCAGCTGCTTGAGCAGTTCAGCCTGAACCGGGCAAGTGGCACCTGCCTGCAGTTGTTCATGAAGCCATTGCGGGTGCTTTTCCAGAAGTGGCTGCATCGGCTGTATCACGCCGCCGTGAGCCGCCTCCAGCAAGCCGGGCAACAACTGCGCGGCCTGCCCTTCCTTGCCTTCGTCCAGCAACAGGGAAAGCCATTGGCACAGAGCGCTGACGGCGAGCATCATGCCGCCACTGGCCCGGCCGCGCTCTACCAGGCAGGCCAGGCGTTGCACGGCATCGTCACTACGCAACTGGATGCGATCGAGCAATGCCTGCTGCAGCGCAATGTGCAACGGCAGCAGCGGATGGAATTCCGGTGGCATCGCCGGCTGCTCGCCGCCATAGGTCTGACCCAGGCGCTGCAGCCAGGACTCCGCGAGGTCGATCCGCCCCTGGGCCAGCCACAGTTCGCATTTGACCAGGGTAATCATGGCCAGGTAGTAGACCGGGGGCACATCCCAGATATGCATCAAGCGTTCGGCCTCGGCCAGTTCGGCAAAGGCCTCGGCAAAGTGACCCTCCCGGCCATCGAGCGTGGCAATCACGCAATGGCCGATGAGCACGCTGATGTCCCGGCACGCTCGCGCCTCGCCCAGCCCCGCGCGCAAACGCGCCCGGCCCTGAGCCGGCTGCAGGCGCGAGACCAGCAGGTAACCTTCGTAAAGCGTCAGCCGCGCACGCACGGCATACAGCCGCTGCGCCGAAAGCCCTTGCAGACGTTGCAACCCTTGTCGCACTTCGTCCAGTGCGCGCAGCACCTCGCCACGGGCATGCAGCACCCGCGCCCGGTCGTAATGAGCCAGCGCCTCGAACAAGGGGTTGCCAACCCGTTGGGCCAGCTCCAGGGCTTCACGGTTCCAGCCCCGGGCACGCCAGAAGTCACCATCGGCAATGGCCAGGTTGGACAGCGTCGACAAGCACACCAGGCGTTGGCCATAGCGCTTGCTCGGCAGGCTCTGTAGTGCTTCGCCGCAATAGGCCAGGGTGCGCTCGCGGTCGCCACGGCCGCGGGCAATGACCCCACTGAGTGCCAACCATTGGGCCAGCATCGACTTCTGCGCAGTCGCCGAAGGCGCGGGCAGAAATCGACTGAGGTAGCCGGCCAGTTCTTCGGCAGCATCCAGCTGGCAAGCCAGGCCCAACGCCCAGCTGTACAGCACGATAAGCCGCGGCGTGCTGATCAACAGACTGTCGGGCAGGTCCATCTTCCAGCGCAGCAACATGCCGACGTTCTGCTCGGCCAGCAATTGCTCCTCGGACAGGCTCTGCACCAGGTCGGCGGCAACATCGAGGTGGCCTGCACGCAAAGCCTGCTCCACCGCCTCGTCCAGCAGGTCTTGGGCTTCAAACCAGCGGCAGGCCCGCAAATGCAGAGCGACCTGCGATTCGCTGGCCTGACGACTGCGCAGCAGGTCGGAGAACAAATGGTGATAGCGGAACCAGTGCCCATGCTCGTCCAGCGGCACAAGGAACACCTGATGCGCCTGCAGGAAGCTCAGGACGGCGGCACTGTCGTGGCAGCCACGCATCGCATCGCAAAGCGGAGCGCAGAAACGCTCCTGGCAGGCGGTTTCGTACAAGAAAGCCTGCACGTCTGCGGGTAGCCTGTCGATGACTTCTTCAAGCAGGTAGTCGCGGATCAGGCCCTCGCCACCATGCAGCGCCTGGGGCAAGGCTTGCTCGTCAGCGCTGTCGCTGGCAGCCAGCTGCCAGAAACGCAACCCGGCCACCCAGCCGTCGCTGCGCTGGATCAGGTTGTCCAGCGCCTGGCCGCGCAGGCCGGTAGGCTGGCGACCGATCACTGCCAGTGCCTCATCCGCGGTGAGGCGCAGGTCCTGTTCGTTAAGCTCGACCAACTGCCGGGACAGGCGCAGGCGCGCCAGGTGCCAGTCTGGCCGTTGGCGGCTGGTCACCAGCAACACCAGGCCGGGGGGCAGGTGATTGAGGAAGAACTGCAGGCAACGGTCGAGCACCGGCCCCTGGGCCAGGTGATAGTCGTCCAGCACCAGCAGCAGCGGCGTATCAGCTTGCAGGTACAGCGCCAGCTCGTCGAGCAGGCCGTCGAGCCACTCTTCAAAGGCAAACGGCTGATGGCGCTGGCGCATTTTCAGCAGGCCCATGGCCTGGCCGCCCAGTGCCGGACAGTATTGCTGCAGGCCTTCAAGCAAGCGCTCAAGGAAGCGGCCGGGGTCGGCATCCCGCTGGCTCAGGCCCAGCCACAGGCTGCGCCAGTGCTCGGGCAGCGTTTCGCAAAACTCGATGGCCAGGGAGCTTTTGCCGAAACCCGCCGGCGCATTGACCAGCAGCAGCCGCCCGCCCAAGCCGGCCTCCAGCCGCTGGCACAAACGCAGGCGCGGTACATGGCCGTCCGGCAGCGGCGGCCGGAAGAAACGCCCGTCCCGCAGGCCAAGGGCCTGACTTGCGAATCCATGGGTACGGGACAGATCTGTCATGGCCGGCTCATTCTGGTTGGAAGACAACGGCGGTATGGATGTTTGCGAGACTAGCCGTTAACGCTGCGCATTTGAAGATAATGGGCGCAATTGGCGTGGAAAAGACTGCGACAAAAAGCAACATGACTGATGGACAGGGGCTGGGACGGGGGTTTGGGGAGGTATTCAGGAGGTTTATTGCCTTGTCCGGCCTCTTCGCGGGTGAACCCGCGCCTACAGGGCGGAACCTGTAATCGATGGACTCGCCCCCGCCGAGGCATCACAGTGCCACGGTGGTGTTCAAAGAAGCCAACGGCAGCGAGGGCGAGACCATGAAAAAGCATAGTTCGAAACAAGATTCCCTGTCTTCCACTGATGTGGAGCTTTGCACAACCATCTGCGTAGACCTGGCCAAACAGGTTTTCCAGTTGGCAGGCGAAGACGCTACTGGTCGGGTGATCTACGAAGATCGCATCAAATCCCGCCAAGCGTT
>NZ_JBICII010000059.1:0-85340 GCF_043101865.1 Pseudomonas sp. zjy_15 | reverse complement strand
GCGAAGAGGCCGGCACAGGCTTACTTCAACCCAGACGCCCAAGCACCTATGCCGAACATTTTCCTGGTCGAAGACGACAGCGCCCTGTCCGAGTTGATCGCCAGCTACCTGCAACGCAACGACTTCCATGTCCAGGTGATCGCCCGGGGCGATCATGTGTTGGACGAGTACCGTCGGCAAAGGCCTGATCTGGTCATCCTTGACCTGATGCTGCCGGGCATCGATGGCCTGCAGCTGTGCCGGCTGCTGCGCCAGGAGTCGCAGACCCTGCCAATCCTGATGCTGACCGCCCGCGACGACAGCCATGACCAGGTGCTTGGCCTGGAAATGGGGGCCGACGACTACGTGACCAAACCCTGTGAGCCACGCGTGCTGCTGGCCCGGGTGCGCACACTGCTGCGCCGCAGCAGTGTCAACGAACCGCGTTTGGACAACGACCTGATCCTGATTGGTGGCCTGCGCATCGACCTGGCCGAGCGTACGGTGAGTTGGCGTGGCGAGGAGGTGGAGCTGTCCAGCGGCGAGTACAACCTGCTGGTGGTGCTGGCGCGCAATGCCGGTGAGGTGATGAACCGCGACCGTATTCTGCAACAGTTGCGTGGCATCGAGTTCAATGGCACCGATCGCTCCGTTGATGTGGCCATTTCCAAGCTGCGGCGCAAGTTCGACGACAACGCCGGCGAAGCGCGCAAGATCAAGACCGTGTGGGGCAAGGGCTACCTGTTCAGCCGTGTCGAGTGGGAGTGCTGATCGGCCATGCTCAAGATCCTGGTGCGGCTGTATCTGGTGATCATCGTCGCCTACGCCGGCGCGTTGCTGTTCATCCCTGACACCATCGTCGGCCTGTTCCGCGACCGGTTCATGGCCTACAACCTGGACCAGGCCAAGGGTGTACAAGCGTTGATCGTGCGCCAGTTCCGCCAGGCTCCGCGCGAGCAGTGGCCAGCGGTGGAGCAGGAACTGGCCAGCGATTTCGCGCCGCTGCAACTGCAGCTGCTGCGCATGGATCAGGCCGGTTTGAGCGATGAGGAGCAGGCGCGCCTGGAGCATGGCCTTTACGCTGTGCGCATTGCCGAGTGGGGCTATTACGAGACGGTGCTGGCGCCGCTGGACAAGGAGTGGCTGGTACGCCTGCATTCCCCGCCAGACCCGCTGGACATCAACGTGCTGTCGTGGGGCGTGACCGTGTTGATTGGTGCAGCCATGCTGGGGTGCCTGCTGCTGTGGGTTTGGCCGCACTGGCGTGATCTGGAGCGCCTCAAGGAGACCGCTCGGCGCCTGGGCCAGGGGCAGATGGCCGAACGTACGCACATTTCGCCTCACTCCAACATTGGTGAACTGGCCGGGGTATTCGACACCATGGCCAGTGACCTGGAACGCCACGTCAACCAGCAGCGTGAACTGCTGAATGCGGTTTCGCACGAGTTGCGCACGCCACTGACCCGGCTGGATTTCGGCCTGGTGCTGCTGTTCGACGAAGTGCCGCCAGCCAGTCGCAAACGCCTGCTGGAGTTGGTCGGGCATGTGCGCGAGCTGGATGAACTGGTGCTGGAGCTGCTGTCCTACAGCCGGTTGTACAACGCCGACCAGGCGCGGGAGCGGGTGGAGGTATCGCTGCTGGAACTGGTCGACAGTGTGCTTGGCGGCTTTGCCGAGGAACTCGATGGGCGCGGTATCCACTGGGAAGTGCGGGCCGAGGGTGAGTTGCCGCGCTTTGTACTGGACCCGCGGCTGACGGCGCGCGCGGTGCAGAACCTGGTGCGCAATGCCATGCGCTATTGCGATGAAAGCCTGTTGCTGCGCTTGCGCCTGGAAGCCGATGGCGCCTGCCTGCTGACGGTGGAGGATGACGGGATTGGCGTGCCTGTGGAGGAGCGCGAGCGGGTGTTCCAGCCGTTCTACCGTCTGGACCGCAGCCGCGATCGCAACACCGGTGGTTTTGGCCTTGGGTTGGCGATCAGCCGGCGGGCGATCGAGGGGCAGGGTGGCACCTTGACCCTGGCGCAGTCGGCGCTGGGTGGGGCGCAGTTCAGGATTCGTTTGCCTGCCGGATCATAGGTTGGCTGCAACCGCGAAGGGGCCGGGCCTGCTAATCCTGCTCTGCCAGTTGGCTGGACCACAATACAAAGCGATCCTTGCCGGTGTGTTTGGCTTCATATAGCGCCTGGTCGGCGCGGACCAGTGCTGTAGTCAGGCTCTCTCCCCGGTCAACCCTGGCCAGACCAATGCTGATGGTGACCGGGTGCTCGCCAACGTCCTCGCGCACGCGCTGGCACAGCGCTGCCACTCGCTGCTCGGCCCCTTGCTGATCCAGCCCTTCAAAGAAGATCGCAAACTCTTCACCCCCCAGTCGGGCAAACGCTTGGTCGGCCATGCTCGCCTTGATATGCAGGGCCACGCGCTTGAGCACCTCATCGCCGACGTCATGGCCGAAGCGGTCATTGACCCGCTTGAAATTGTCGATATCGATCATTGCCAGGTACTGCCCGGACGTCGCCATCCGTAGTTGGCGGTCGGCCTGGGCCATGAACGAGCGGCGGTTGGGAATGTCGGTCAGGGCATCGACGTAGGCTTGCTCCAGCAACACCTTGGACAGGTAGAAATTGTGCAGCTTGGCCTTGCGGATCTGCAGGTAGCTGTAGCTGACCAGGCCGCTTAGAAACACGGCATAGCTGATCAGCATGGCGCCTTCGAGCGCATGGGGCTCGATGCGGGTGTGGTAGAACGGATTAAGCATCACCCAGGTGATGACCATGGCGCAGAAGAATGACCAGCGCCGCACTGGCAGCACCGACATGGCATACAGTACGGTGGAAACCCCAAGCACCAACCACACCGGGCGCAGGGCCATCGGGAGGCCTTCGATCACCAGGCGCATACCCAGGGTGATGACGGTAATGAACAGCAGGTTGAGCACGTCGAAGTGATGGCTGCGGCGGGTGAAACGCAGCACTACGATCAGGCTGCCGAGCAGGGCGATGAACAGGAAGGACAGCCAGGTGAAGCCTTGGTCGCCAAGGAAGCTGACGATCAGGTCGAAGATTAGCCAGATCAGGACGCTTATTGAGAATACCAGCAGACAGAACGAGCGCATGGACTCGAATTCGTGCTGGCGGAACTCGGCGCGCAGGGCGGCGGGCGCGACCTGCTGGCGTACGTGGGCTTCGATGGTCTTGAGCATCGGTGGGCTCCTGAGGCTACTACTTTTTCAGGCCTGGACCTTTCGCGGGTAAACCCGCTCCTACAGGGACCGTACGGTGTGGGGGACCTGTGGGTTTATCCGCGAAGAGGCCGGCCCTGGTGACTCATTGCTGTGGCAAGACACCCCTGGCCCAGGGCCGGTAGCGCAAGGCAAACACTGCCTCGGCATGGCACCCGCTACCCAGCCGGGGCTCGGCAGGCTCCGCCCGAAACGCCTGCTCGGGCGCGCTCACCTGGCGGAACGCCTCACGCACCACACCCACCCGGCACGGCAGGGCCTGCTCATAGCCCTGACGCACCAACGCCGGCAAACGTCCGGTGCCGGCGCCATCCTGCCACCACACAGTCAAGCCCAAGCCGGCCAGTTGATCCAGCCAGACGGCATTGACCCGCGGCGACAGCTTGCCCGTGCTGAAGGCGCTGATATGCAACGGCTTGTCCAACCGGCGGTTGAAGGCCTGTAGCTGGCTGTACAGCGCATCACGCCGTTCGGCCTCGCGTAGATGCTGGTCGTCCAGCTCCATGGGCAGGTACCAGCCGTCCACTGGCAACTGCCAGGCCTGGCGCAGTTGCTGGTACTGGCTGAGCGAACGCCCCAGCTGCGCTTTCCAGTAGCTGTTCAGGCCTTCGCCATCCAGCTCGTCGAGGCGCTGGTAGTAGGCCGGGTCCATGTACAGCCCCAGCACCAACTGCAGGCCTTCGGCACGCGCCGTGCGCAGGCTGTTGGCCAGCCAGCCTTTGGCTCCGCCGAAATCGCTGTCGCCGTAAGCACTCCATTGCACGATCAGGGTTTTGCCACCTTGGGCCGCGGTGGCTTGCCACAGGTGCTGCCACTGGGCGGGCGTGACGCTGGCATCGCGGTTCAGGGGTTGGTAGAACAGGCGCTGGTCAGCTGTGGCCGGTAGGCACAGGGCTAGCAGGCAGAAGGCGATGAGCGCACGCATCAGAAGGTCATCTCCGCACCGACCAGCACGCCGTTGGCGCGCTCGTAAAGGTTACCGCCCAACGATTGCTGGTACTCGGCACGCACTTTCAGCGAGCCGCGGTAGGCGTTGTAGCGGTCGTCGTCGAACCACCATTGCCAGCGCACGCCGACACCGGCGCGGGCGTCCTGGCGCCAGTCGTTGCCAGGGTCCTGGCTGGAGAACTCGACAAAGCCGTAGGGCATGAGGGTTTGCGGCGAGCTGCCCGGCAGCTTCCAGGCGTGGCCTTGCTGGTAGCGCGACAGCCAGGCATGGTCGCCGGCGCGGGTCCACCAGGCAGCATCGAGGTAGAGGAACCGTTCGTTCCAGTCGTCCTCATCGATGCGCCAGTCGTTGCGCCAGCCTCCCTGGTCGAGGAACGAGGCGGTGGCGCGCAGCAGCAGGTCATTGCTCGATTCGGCGTGGTGGCGCAAATCGCCCCAGTTGCCGCCGACCTTGGCCGGGCTCAGCAGTTGGCCAAGGCTGAGGCCGCGGTAGTGGGCTTCGTCGATCTGCCGCTGGTGGTAAAGCTCGGCATACAGGTTGAGGTTGGCCTGGCCGAGCGGTTTGTAGCGCAGGCCGACACCGGTACCCATGCTCTGGGCATAGTCGGTGCGGCTTTGGCCACCGAACAGTACCCGGCCATACACTGACAGGGTGCTGCCATTGCGGCTGGGCTCCTCGCCCAGAGCATGGTCCCACATGGCCAACTGCACGTTCTGCGATTGCGCCCGGCGCAAGCTGCCGCTGCGCTGGCCGTTGTCGAGAAATTTGTCGTTGGTCGAGGTGCCAGCCGGCGACCAGGTGCTGGCCAGGGTAATGGTGTCGCGACGTGACAGGCTCTCGTGAGCGCGGCGCTGGCGGTACTTGCGGGCCTCCAGGCTGCCGTATTCGTCATCACCGTCGACCAGGTTCTGCTCTACGTCGAGGATGCGGCGCAGTTCGCGGCGTGCCGCAGCGCTGTCTGCATGTTCGTCGTAGCGCAAGGCAAGTGTTTCGCCAAGGCGGTAGTCCTCGGGGAAGTCGCGAGTGGCGCGCTCAAGGTAGGGGGTCGATTGCATGCGCTGAGCCTTGTCCGTCGAGCCAGCCAGGCGCATGCCATAGTCGGCGCGATAGCGCGGCTGGTCGGGAGCCAGGCGCACGGCTTCGGCTAGCCAGGCGGTGCTCTGCGCACTGTTACCGGCCAGTTGCGCAGTGCCGGATGCGGCGTAGTAGTGATCGGCGCGCGGGTTGTGCGCCAGCGCCTGGCGCTGGAAGCCCAGCGCGGTCTGCGGGTCACCTTGGCGCTGGGCGATGGCGGCGCCCAACGCCCAGTCGTCGGCGCTTTGGTGCGCGGCAGCGTCCCAGTAGCGGCGCGCTGCATCGGCGTCGCCTGCATTCAGCGCGCCGCGTGCGGCGGTGAGGCGGGCATTATCGGTAAAGGCGCTGTCTGGCAGGCTGCGCCAGATGGGCTGGGCGGTTTCGGAGTCGCCGGCCGCTTCGAGTGCGTAGGCCAGCGCCAGACGGTTGCCAGGACCGCCCAGGCGCTCGGCAGCCTGGTAGTAGACCACCGCCTCACCCGGCTGGTCGGGCATGGCGCAACGGCCCAGGGCGCGGTACTGGCCAGGTTCGCTCGGGTTGGCCGGCACTGCCTGGCGTACGGCATCGCACTGGCCGGCTTCGGCCAGCCGTCCGAGCAACTGGGCGCGGGTGTTGGCGTTGACCCGGAGTATCAGGCCGAGCATGCGGCGGCTGTCCAGGGGCCCGTCGTTGCGGGCATACAGGTTGCCCAGCCGCTGTAGCAGCGATGGGCCTAGGCGGCCCTGGCGGCGGTCGTAGGCCTGCTCCAGCAATTGCCGTGCGTGATCGCCGTGGCCCTGTTCGGTCAACAGGAAGGTGGTTTGCTCCAGTGCGGCGAGGTCGCCGGTCTGTCGATAGCGTTGTTCCCATTCTGCGGTGGTGCGCGGCTGCGGCGGTGGGGCGCCATACAGGCGCTGCTTGAGCACGGCATAAGCCCGTGGGTCGGAGCTGGCGGAGCAGCCCTTGAACTGTTCCCGGGCCAGGTCCGGGTCTTGATGTGACAGCCAGTCGACCGTTTCGAGGCAGGGGCGCTGCAGGTCGTTGCTCAGGCGCCGCACCAGCGCCGCATCGTCGCCTTCGCGGGCCAGTTGCCAAAGTTGCTGGCGCTGTTCGGGTTTCTGCAGTTGATCAGGCGGTAGCGACTGCAGCCAACGTTGGGCCTGCTGGTGGTGGCCGACGGCAATGGCGCGGTTGGCCATGGCCAGCCGCGTCTGGTTGGCCGCTGCGAGGGAGGGGGCGTGGGCCAGCAGCGCAGTCAGGCCCTTTTCGTCAACTTGCTGGATATAGGCATTGGCCAGGCGTTGCCAGTCTTCGGCAGGCAACTGGCCTGTGTCGGCCAACGGCTGCAGTTGCTCGATGGTTTCCTTCCAGTTGCGCAGCTGTTCGGCGAAGTTGGCCCGGGCCAGGCGCAGTACCTGGCCGTCGCCCCCGGGCGGTAGCTGGTTGAGCCATTCCAGCGCTTTGGCAGCGCCTCCAAACTTGGCCAAGCTCAGGCTGTAGGCCTGCCACAGGCGTATCCGGTGGTTGCCGTCGCTGGCGACCAGCCATTGCTCCACCTGGCTGGCCGGTGGTGGGTCCTGCTCGATCCAGGTCAGGCGCAGCTCCAGCAGGGTGTCGGCGTATTCGGGGCTGTCGCCTAGCTGTTCGGCCAGCGCTTGAGCCTCCTTGTAACGGCGCTGGCGGGCCAGGGCTTCGACCAGCAGGGCGCGGGCTTCGTCGTTGTTCGGCACCCGGCCCAGCACATGGCGGGTCAGGCGCTCGACTTCAGCCCAGTTGTCTTTCCTGGCCTCGCGATAACTGCGGTCCATGAACGGAAAGCTGGTGAACCGCTGGAAGTCGGTCATCGGCGCCGAAGCGGCAGCGGGCAGGGCGGCGGAGCATAGCAGCAGGCCAGTAAAGGTGAGGGAAAAACGCGGCTTCATGCCACCTCCCGGGTCAGATCAATCGCTACTTGCTGTTCACTGGCCTGTTCGATCAGGGCCTGTTCCAGCACCTGTCTGGTGATGATGCCGCGGGCGATCAGGTGCTCGCCGAGGCTTTGGTGTTCGGGGTCGAAGTCGATCAACGCCTGGTTGAACAGGGTGACAGGGACCATGCCGCGCACCTGCAGTAGCGCGCCTAGCATCACTTGATGATGGCAGACCCGTTCCAGCAGCGCTTCGTCGTCCTGGTGGCGTTCGAGCACGGCCAGCATGTCTCGGGTTTCTTGATGCTGCCAGGGGCTTGGGTAGTGGTAGCGAAGCCCCAGTGTGACCCGGCCCTGAGGGGCCAGGCGTGCCTTGACCGGGCGTTTCAGCTGGCGGCTGATCACACCCAGCGACACCTGGCTGACCGGGCTTTCACTGGCCAGGATCAACGTGTCGCCGTCTTCGTCCACTGGCAGTACACCATAATGGGTGGCCAGCTTGCGCGGCAGTTTGGCGATCAGTTGCGGGTCGAGCTTGAACGGGTTCAGCGGTGCCCAGGGCAGGTCCAGTTGCTCGGCCAGGGTGGCCACCAACTGCTCACTGTTCAGCCAGCCACGCAGTAGCAGTTCGCGGCCCAGGCGCCGACGAATCGGGCTGGTGATGGCCTGCTGCAACTGTTCGTCGGTGATCAGGCCCTTGGCCACCAGGCGCTGGCCCAGTGGTGTGCGAGCCGGGGTGGCGATGGCGGGGAACTCGTGGGTGGTCTTGTCCCAGGCCACGCGCCGCGAATCGCCCATTTCCATTACCTGGCGCAGGGCACGCAGGTTGGCGAAGAAGTTGACGAAGTTGCTCCACATCATCCGCGGCGCTGACAGCAAGCCCTCGCCAATGCCATAGAAGCGGGTGACGAACCAGGCGCGCTGGAACAACCTGTTGAGCAGCAACAGGCCGTTGAGCCACAGCAGGGTCGACAGCAACCAGCTGTCGCTGAGGATCGACATGAAACGCCATGACTCCGGCGCAATCACCGTAACTAGCCACATGGCCAGCAACACCAGCAGCAACAGGTTGACCAGGAAGCTCAGCAGGTAGGCGAACAGCCCGCGGCGGTCACGCCAGAGGAAATAGTTGAGCGCACCTTTTCGGCTCCAGCCGAGGTTGCTGGTGCCCTGGAACACGATGCCGACGATCCAGCGCGACTTCTGTCGGATGGCATGCTGCCAGTCACGCGGGAAGTGCTCGCGCACGCAGATCACCTGGGAGAATTCGCGGCTCATGCCCGGGCGCCATTCCTGCTTCAGGGCCAGCGCCGGATCGGTGATGGAATAGCGGGCGAAAATGCACTTCATGCCTTTTTGCTTAAGGCGAAAGCCGATGTCGTAGTCCTCGGTCAGGCTCTGTACGTCAAAGGCGATGCCGTCACCGTCCTCGAGCAGTGCGCTGATGGCGCGGCGGCTGAAGCAGGTGCCGACGCCAGCACTGGGCACCTGGCCGGTCAGCGCTTCGCGCACGATCACGTCCTTGCCGTGGTTTTCGGCAAACTCGTCGACATAGTGGCCGGCAGTAAAGCCCTTCCACTCCGGTGCGTAGGGATACACCGGGATCTGGATCATGTCCTTGCTCGGCAGCAGGTAGTTGAACAGGCGCAGCTCCATCGGCGAGATCACGTCTTCGGCGTCATGCAGGATGAAACCGGCGAACTCGATGCCGGCGTCCTGCTGGAAGCGCAGCAGCGCGTCGATGATGTTGTTCAGGCAGTCGGCCTTGCTGGTGGGACCGGGGCGGGCGCAGACCACTTTGTGCACGTTGGGGAAGTGCAGGCACACCGCGTCCACGTCGGCCTGGGTTTGCGGGTCGTTGGGGTAGGTGCCGACAAAGATCTGGTAGTTCTCGTAGTCGATGGTCGAAGCGGCCAGGCGGGCCATTTCACCGACCACGCCGACTTCGTTCCAGGCGGGGACCATGATGGCCAAAGGTTTTTCCGGGACTTCGTACAAGCGCTTCTCATCGGCCCTTTCGAACTTGCCGTAGATGCGAAAACGCCGGATCAGCGTGCGGCCCCAATAGCACAGATCGATGAACAGGTCGTCCAGGCCCAACAGGAACATCAACGAGGCAAGGGTGATCGCCAGGAGCTTCAGGCCGAACAGCAGGTAAGTGAGAAAATCGATGAATACCAGGCTCATGTGTCAGCCACCGGCAGGGCAGAGTGGGCCATCGTCTTATCCTCGCTCGTTCCCTCGACGAAGGTGCAGGAGATGTCACTGTCATGTACGGAATAGATACAAGCAGCCGAACGCGGGATTGTCCAAATTTCGGGCTGTTTCTTGCGGGCTGCATCTTGTAGCTTTACAGGTCGTTCATTCAGGGAGCTGAACATGCAAGGCAAGGCCCGCAAGATCGTCCAGGCCATTCTCTATGAGGCCATCGCCGTCGCCTGCGTGGCGCCCGCACTGGAGCTGGCGTTCGGCGCCGGCATGGCGCAGTCGACCCTGCTGTCGGTGCTGATGTCAGGCATCGCGATGAGCTGGAACATGGGTTACAACTGGGTGTTCGAACGTTGGGAAGCGCGCCAGCACAAGCGTGAGCGCACTTTCCTGCGGCGCCTGCTGCATGCGCTGGGCTTCGAGGGTGGGCTGGTGGTGATTCTGCTGCCGCTGGTGGCGTACTGGCTGGACGTGAGCCTGTGGGCGGCACTGCTGACCAACCTGGCGCTGTTCGTGTTCTTCTTCGTTTACGCCTTTGTCTTCCAGTGGGGCTTCGACAAGGTGTTCGATGTGCCGCTTTCGGCGCAGCAGGCCAAGTGTTGACTTTCGGCCGCGAGGCAGGCTAAGTTCCTGCACCATGAATACATTCCCGCACGTGAACGCCATTATTATTACCGCCATTATCAGCTTGGCGGGCTAGCGCGTACGTGCACCGAACCCGCCCTGGAGGCGGGTTCTTTCTCTCTGACTCCTGGGCAACGTGAAAATAGCCAAGGAGTCATCGATGACCAGCTTCAGTGTCCCTCGTACTACCGTCACCCCTCAGCAGCTGCTGTCGGAGCAGGTGCGGCGCATTCTTGCCGCGCCGGTGTACGACCTGGCCATCGAAACGCCCCTGCAAGCGGCTCCGGCCTTGTCTGCCACACTGGGCAACCAGGTGTTGCTCAAGCGCGAAGACCTGCAGCCTACGTTTTCGTTCAAGATCCGGGGTGCCTATACCCGCCTGTCGCGTCTGACCGATGCGCAGCGTCAGCGCGGGGTGATCACCGCGTCGGCGGGCAACCATGCCCAGGGCGTGGCTTTGGCGGCATCGCACCTGGGTATCAAGGCAACCATCGTCATGCCCACCACCACGCCATCGTTGAAAGTCGAAGGCGTGCGTTCGCGCGGCGGGCATGTGGTGCTGCAGGGCGAGAGCTTCCCGCATGCGCTGGCCCACGCACTGAAGCTGGCCGACAGCGAAGGCGCTACCTTCGTGCCACCGTTCGATGACCCGGATGTGATCGCCGGGCAGGGTACCGTGGCCATGGAAATTCTCCGCCAGCGCCCGGGGGCGCTGGACGCTATTTTCGTGCCCGTGGGCGGTGGCGGCTTGATCGCCGGTATTGCCGCCTATGTGAAGTACCTGCGTCCTGAAGTGAAGGTGATCGGCGTCGAGCCGATGGATTCCAACTGCCTGCAGGCTGCCATGGCCGTCGGCGAACGTGTGATCCTGCCGCAGGTCGGCACCTTTGCCGATGGCGTGGCGGTGGCGCAGATCGGTGCCCATTGCTTCGAGCTGTGCCGCCACTTCGTCGACGAGGTGGTGACGGTGAGCAGTGACGAGCTGTGCGCGGCGATCAAGGATATCTACGACGACACCCGTTCGATCACCGAGCCGTCCGGGGCCCTGGCTGTGGCAGGTATCAAGAAGTACGTGGCGCGTGAAGGTGTGCAGGGGCAGACCCTGGTGGCCATCGACTCCGGCGCCAACGTCAATTTCGACCGCTTGCGCCATGTGGCCGAGCGGGCCGAGCTCGGTGAGCAGCGCGAGGCGATCATCGCCGTGACAATTCCGGAACAGCCGGGCAGCTTTCGTGCCTTTTGCCAGGCACTGGGCAAGCGGCAGATCACCGAATTCAACTACCGCTACCATGCAGGCAAGGAGGCGCGCCTGTTCGTGGGGGTGCAGACCCACCCGGTGCACGACCCACGTGAGCAGTTGCTGGCCAGTTTGCGGGAGCAGGGGTACAGCGTGCTCGACCTGACCGACAACGAGCTGGCAAAGCTGCATGTGCGCCATACCGTAGGCGGGCATGCCGCGCCAGGGGCGGATGAGCGGGTAATGCGCTTCGAGTTCCCCGAACGGCCAGGGGCGTTGCTGGGGTTTCTGGAGCGGTTGGGCAAGCGCTGGAACATCAGCCTGTTCCATTACCGCAACCATGGTGCGGCGCAGGCGCGGGTGTTCGCTGCTTTGGAAGTGCCAGCGGACGAGCTGGCGGGCTTGCCGTTGACGCTGGATGAGATGGGGTATCAGTATTGGGACGAGACTGACAACCCGGCGTACAAGCTGTTCCTGGGCTGACGCACACGTGTGGCCAATGCAAGCGTGTCTAGCCGCTTGCTTGCCGCCTTTGATCGCAGCGTGAGCCAACGAATGGGTTTCAACGCTCGCGCATGAAAAAACCGGCAACGAACTTGCGGAACGTTTCCAGGCTTTTGAAGTCGGCGTAGCGCTTGAAGTTCTCGGTGTCCGGCTCGGGGCCGATGGGCTGTTCCAGCAGCGACACTGACAACACCCGGTCCTGGTCCGAGGTCAGCACCAGCTCATCCATCACCTGCCCACCGATCACGGGGCGACGCATCTGCACCTTCACGCCTTTACTGGCCATCCAGTCGATCAGCGACACCAATGCCTTGAGCGGCTCGCGCTCTTCATCGCGGTACACCGGGAACAGGTGCGCGCGCGACAGCACGGGCACACTGGCCACATGGATCAACTCATAGAAATGGCTACCGGCGCTGGTTGGCGAGTAGATCATCAGGGCCAGCAACGGCCCGGTGGTGCGGCTCCCGCCCCAGTACAGGTGATGCCCCTGGAAGTCGAAGCCTTCCTCGCTGCGGTTGTTGAACAACTTGCGCCCTTTGATCTGGTCGACGCAGTCCAGCAGCAGGCCGTGGCGGCGATGGTTGCCGAACACGGAGGCTTCGCGCAGGCGGGACTTGAGCATCATCATGTGCTTCATGTCCAGGCGGGTTTCCAGGTAGTTGCTGGCGGGCACCCGCTCCAGCAGCGGATAGCGGCTGGCCACGCTGCGCAACTCGGCAAATTGTGTGGTCAGGTCTTTTTTCAGGTGAGTGGCGTAAAGGTTGAACCCGCTGGTTTCAATCCAGGTCAGCAGCAGTGACAGCAGGCGCTGCTGTTCGCGTCTGTCGTTGCCATCGCCGACGCTACCGGCCGTGCCAGCACGGAAGTCGCTGATCAGGCGCAAGGGTGTATCGGGTGGCAGCCAGGCGGCGGGGGGGACAGGATCGTTATCACGCTCGGCGGCTTCCCGCTCGTCCTTGGTGAACGGGCAGCCTGGCGCGTGCTCGGCGGTGCCCGGGTTGTTCTTGAGGAAGAGCGTACCGGTGCTGCCGTTGAGGGTGACGTTGAGCACCGGCAAGGCATCGTTGCGGCAGTCGCAAGCCAGCCACTGGTTGGCGTTGCGCACTTTCATCAGTAGCTGGTTGGCCTGTAGCAGGCGCGGGCCGGCGAGGCTGCCGGTGGCAAAGCCGACCAGCAGTTCCTCTTCGGCGGGGGTCAGGCTGCGCACCTGGGTGGCGGTTTTGTCGATGATTCGCATGAAGCAGCTCCAAGCTACGAGCCTCAAGCTTCAAGCAAAGTCGCGCGGCTTTCAACTCGCCGCTTGGCTTCCGCCGAACATCTTCGCGGCGCGGGCGCGAATCTCGTCGGGGGTCAGGTCCTCCTTGTGGGTGGAAACGAACCAGATGTTGCCAAACGGATCTTTCAGAGTGCCGCTGCGGTCACCGTAAAACTGGTCGGTCAAGGGGTGTAACTGGATGCCCCCGGCGGCCAAGGCCTGGGCGTAGACCTTGTCGCAGTCTGCAACATACAAGTGCAGGCCTACACCCGCACCGCTGAGTTTCTGGCTGGCGGTGAGGCCGCCTTCCATGTCGCAGGGGTCGCCCAGCATCAGCGAAGAATCGCCGATTCTCAGTTCGGCATGGCCAACGCGACCGCCTGGGGCATCGAGGCGGAACATTTCCACCGCCCCAAAGGCTTGCTTGTAGAACTCGATGGCCTTGGCGGCGTCGTTGATGGCCAGGTAGGGCGTGATGCTGTGCTGGCCTTCGGGGATAGGTTTGACTGCCATGTTCGACTCTCCTGTGCAATGGGCGCCGGACGGCGCCCTGTTGCTTAGAGTCGTTCGCCCAGATGGAAAATCGACAGTGACGCTAGATCGATTGTCTCTAAGCGCGGCGGGTCAGAAGATGTAGTCGGTGGTCAGGAAGCCCGACTGGCGGTTGCGGATGATCTCGCTGATCAGCGCTTTGTTGGCCTCCTGGAAGCGTGTGGCGACCAGCGTCCGGATGGAAAACACACGCAAAGCGTCATCTACGGACAGCGTGCCCTCGGCGCTGTTCTTGCGGCCGTTGAACGGGTAGGTGTCCGGCCCGCGTTGGCACTGGGCGTTGATGTTGATGCGCCCGACCTGGTTGGCAAAGATGTCGACGAGGCTGCCGATGGTGGCCGGGTCGTTGCCGAACAGGCTCAGTTGCTGGCCGTAGTCGGAGTCCAGTACATAGTCGATCACCGTTTGCAGGTCGCGGTAGGGCACCACCGGTACCAGCGGGCCGAACTGCTCCTCGTGGTACACGCGCATTTCCCGGCTGACCGGGTACAGCAAGGCCGGGTAGAAGAATGAACCGCGGCTGTGCCCGCCATTTTCGTTGAGCACGCGTGCGCCCTTGTCCGTCGCATCGGCAACCAGGCCATCGAGGTAGTCGACCTTGCCGGGTTCGGGCAACGGCGTCAGCGCCACGCCAGGTTCCCACGGCATGCCGGGCTTGAGCGCGGCCAGTTTGCGCTGGAATTTGTCCAGGAAGGCCTCGACCACATCCTCATGGACGAACAGGATCTTCAGTGCCGTGCAGCGCTGGCCGTTGAACGACAGCGCGCCGGTGACGGCCTCTTCGACAGCGTTGTCGAGGTCGACCTGGGGCAGCACGATGCCCGGGTTCTTGGCGTCCAGGCCCAGTGCGGCGCGCAGGCGATGCGGGCGTGGGTGCAGTTTCTTCAGGTCGCTGGCGGCTTTATGGGTACCGATGAAGGCGAAAACATCGACCTTGCCGCTGGCCATCAGCGCGCTCACCGTTTCCCGGCCACGACCATAGATGACATTGATCACGCCTGGCGGGAAGCTGTCGCGGAACGCTTCGAGCAAGGGGCGAATCAGCAGTACGCCGAACTTGGCCGGCTTGAACACCACGGTGTTGCCCATGATCAGCGCCGGGATCAGCGTGGTAAACGTCTCGTTCAGAGGGTAGTTGTAGGGCCCCATGCACAGGGCCACGCCCAACGGGACGCGACGGATCTGGCCGAGGGTGCCTTGTTCCAGTTCGAAGCGGCTGGAGCGGCGGTCCAGGTCCTTGAGGGCGTTGATGGTGTCGACGATGTAGTCGCAGGTGCGGTCGAATTCCTTTTCCGAATCCTTCAGGTTCTTGCCAATCTCCCACATCAGCAGCTTGACCACGGCCTGGCGCTGTTCACGCATGCGTGCAAGGAAGGTTTCGACATGCTGGATACGCTCGGCCACGCGCATGTTCGGCCAGGCGCCACGGCCTTTGTCATAGGCCTGCACGGCGGCATCGAGGGCGGTAAGCGCGGTCTCGGCATCCAGCAGCGGGGCGCTGCCCAGTATGACCTGATGCTCTTCGTCGCCTTGCTTGAGCCACACCGGGCTGCGCACCGTGGCCAACGGGCCGTCCCAGCGCCTGAGCTCTCCGTTGACCAGGTAGTCGCGTTGTTCCAGTGGGGCCCCCAGGCGCCAGGTTTCCGGGATGTTCTCGGCGCTGGGGAAGAGTGAATCGAGCAAACGGTCCATGGGTACTGCACCTCACATCAAAGGGCGGTTTTCAAGTCGGTTGAATCGTTTCAGCTACGAGCATGCACTGGCTGCCGGAAAAACACCAGTCTGGCTCAACATCGCTGCCCATGCCTGGCGGCAAGCAGTCGGCAACCTGACGGTCGTTTATGCTAAGAGAAGGCGTCAAAGGTTATTCATTGATAGCGAAATGGGCGGCGGACGCTTGATGGGCATGGTTATAGCAAAAGTTATGCTGAGCACCGGTTTGATGCGGGTAATTTGACGCCATGAAACTTGATCTGAAGTCAGCCAGAAGCCGCTTGCCAAAGCGTTTGCAGGCATCTTAAATTGTTACTGAATGTGATAATAAAGTTTCAAGTAAAACAATAAAAATCAAAGTGTTAAGTGATTTTGCCGGGTTTTTTCTCTTGTTCCGATTGGCCAACAGTGCACTTCAAAGGACGTCGAAGAAAAAATGAAAAAGACCTTGACGACTGTGGCGCGCAAGCTCCTGTCGCCCTCCACGCGCTACGAAGTCAGGCTGCTGGCCTGCAAAGTGCGAGAAATGATGGCGCGTGCCTGTCTCTGGCGTTGGGAAGTTGCGAGGTTTCGCCCGCAACAGGAAAGCCCGTACGAAATCCTCTACATCGGCCGCAAGCAGCAACGGGAAATGGCCAAGCTGCTGATCGGTGGCAAGGGCCAGGGCAGCGCATCGATCGTAGACAGTGCAAGTGCCACGGCGGCTGCCAGCCACGTCGTGGTCATCAGTGAAATGCCCACGTCGGGGGCGCTGTCAGTGCCGCATTACCTGAGTGCGGTGGTGCCGCTGGGGCGCCCGCTGGAGGACATCACTGCCCGCTACGACAGCGAACTGCGGCGCAGCATTCGCAAGAACCGGCCCCTATATCACATGCGCCAAGCCCTTTCGGACGAAGAAATCGCCATGGCCGACCGGGAACTGCTGCGCCCATACGCTTCGGCCAGGCAGGGCATTCACGCCGCGCAGTTTCCTACCCAAGAGGTGTTCCGTATTGCCAAGAGTGTTGGCCGGCTTGACTTGATCATGCTGGGCGATGAGGTGATCGGCTGCCACCTGGGGTGTGAAGTGGTACGCGACGGCAAGCGTTACTGGAGCACGTTGCGCTTTGGTTATTGTGAAGCGGTGTTTTCCGATGCGAAGAAATTGCGCGAGGTGAATTCGATCACCACCTTCATGGCGCTCGAGTGGGCACTGGAGCAGGGCTTCGATTATTACGACATCGGCCTGTGTCTGGCGCGCCCGGACGACGGCCTGCTGAAGTGGAAGCGCCGCCGCGGTGGTGATATCGATTCGCTGGGTAACCATGCGTACCTGTTTGTCCGTTTGCCCAAGACCGGTACAGCAAAATTCCTGTGGGACACGCCGATGTTCGCGGTCGAAGGCGACAAGCTGACGTTGCATCTGGGGTTGCCGGATGGCCCAAGCGATGAGGAAGTTGCCAGTCGCTATCACGAAATGGTGTTTGGTGGCCTGCACAAGATTTATCTCTACGGAGGGAGCGGGGCAGGCGAACCGTTTGTGGAAACGTTGCGCAGCCGTTACGCCAGCTTGCAGTCACCGCCCACCATGGAACGAGTCACGAGCAATTGACTAACTGCCAGGGATGCTTTGATCTGGCGCCGGGCGCCGGGCTCCAGTCTTCGTCATCAGGGGGGACGCTTCATGGGAAGCGACATCTCGCAGTTCAGTGCATCGCCCGCAGCCAGGCAACACACCTGGACCTTGGCCGCCTACCGCCACATGCTGCGCAAGCGGCTGAGCAGGAAAGCGGCGATCGACATCAAGAGCCTCGCCACCAAGAGTTGGGACATTGCCCCGGGCGAGGCCACAGTTTCGCCGCCGGCCATTTTCCTGCCTGGCCAGCTCGATCGGGTGACGGGCTGGGAAGGCAAGCGGTTTTACCCTTACGTGCACCCGGCGCAGACCATGGGGGGAGGTGTCCACACGTTGCAAGGGCCAACCCGCGGCTACCTGGTCAAGGATGTGTGGCTGGTCGATGGGGCGTTGTACAAGGGCAAGGCCAGCCATTGGCTGTCGCAGAAGCCGTGTACCTTCCCGACCATCCTCATCGACCATGAAATCGACCGCGCCGCGATCTACTGCACGCAAAACGGTAACGCTTGGTTCGGCACCTGGCTGATGGAGGATTGCCCGACCTATGCGCTGGCCTGCAACGAGGGCATCCCGGTGACCACCGCCCCCTCTGCCAGGTATCCACTGTTTACCCAGGCACCGGCCTATGAAGACTGGCTGGACATGAAGCCTTTGCGCCTGCGCAGTGCGTTCTTCCGTGAGGTGGTGCTGTTCGATGACCAGAGCAACAACCGCAGCCGGCATGCTCGCTACCGAGCCATGGGTGACAAGCTGCTCTCGCATGTGTCGCACACGCAGCACCCGGGGGTTTTCCTGTTGCGGGGCGGAGATGGTGACCTGCGCCTGCTGCGCAACGAGCTGGAGCTTGCCGAGCATCTGCGCACTACCCGCGGTTTTCGCATCGTCAACCCGCTGAAGTCCGATGTACCCAGTATTGTCGCGGCGTGCGCCGGGGCTAAAGTGGTCATCGGGGTGGAGGGGAGCCAGTTGGTGCATGGCGTGAATGTGCTCCAGGCTGGCGGCTGCCTGCTGACTTTGCAGCCGCCGAACCGTTTCGTCAGTTACTACAAGTACCTGACGGATCGTGATCACCAGCATTTCGGCTTTGTGGTTGGCCTACCGGAAGGCGACGGTTTCAGGATTGATATTGGCGAAGTGGAGCGCACGCTGGATCTGTTTCCACGATAAGTGTGTAGTATTCGTGCATACGTCAGCGGCGAGCAGGGCTGTAGAGGATGATTGAGGTCTCACGGTTTTGGCGCGATCCTGCCTTGCCGTTCGTCGAAGCCCGACGGGTAGGGGACGGGCGCAAGGTGTGCTACGCCGCGCACTCCCACGAGAGCTTCTCCATTGGTGTCATCACGGGGGGGCGTAGCACTTATATCAACAGTGACCAGTGCGTTGAGGTTGGGGCGGGCACCACAGTGCTGATGAACCCGGGCGTGGTACATGCCTGCAATCCTGTTGCCGGGGATCCCTGGTCTTACCTGATGCTGTTCGTCGATCAGCCTTGGTTGCAGTCAGTAGGCTTTACCCTGCCAACGCAGACCTGGAGCCGCTCGCCTGTGTTGTATCGGCGGCTGTTGCAGGCCTTTGCCGACCTGTTCGATGCCAGGCTGCCTGATCGCGAGGCCCGTCTGGTGGCCCTGTTCAGCGAGTTGCCGGGCATGCTTGGTGGTAATGCCAACGAGGTTGACGAGGGCAATCCTCGGCTGGATGCAGCGGCAGCTTTCATACGCGCCCATCGCAGTGACCCGCTCAGCCTCGAGGATATCTGCGGGGCTTGCGGCCTGTCTCGGTCCTACCTGATTCGTGCTTTTCGCCAACGCTTTGGCCTGACACCGCATGGCTACCTGCTAGACCAGCGCGTGCAACTGGCCCGGGCGCAGTTGCGCCAGGGCCGGGCCATTGCTGACGTTGCACAGGAGGCAGGGTTTGCTGATCAGGCGCACCTGCAGCGGGCATTCAAACAGCACCTGGCGGCGACACCGGGGCATTACAGAAACGCCGTCCCTAGTCTGGGCGCTCCTGCAGGAGCCGGGCATGCCTTAAAGGATCAGGTAAACCGCGCTGGCGACCAGTAACACGGCCAGGCTCCGATTGAGCATGCGCAGGTGACGTGGGTTGTCCAGGTACTGGCGAATCACGCTGCCGGCCCAGGCCCAGCAGGCCACCGAAATGAAACAGATTGGGCCATAGATCCAGGTAAACAGCCACAGCAAGTGCTGTTCACCGCCGGTGTAGGCTCCCACCCCGGCAACGGCTGCCAACCAGGCTTTGGGGTTAAGCCACTGCATTGCTGCGCCGTGCCAGGCTGAAGAGGGTCGGCCAGACTGAGCGTTGTTCAGGTTACCGTCGTCACTGGCCAGCTTCCACGCCATGTACAGCAGAAAAGCCACCCCGCCCCAGTGCAACATCAGGCCCAGCAAAGGCCAGCGCAGCAGCAGTTGATGCAGGCCCAGCCCCACCAGCACCAGCAGCAGGCAGAAGCCCAGCGTGGCACCGGCCACATGCGCCAGGCTGGCGCGCAGGCCATGGCGGGCACCGCTGCCGAGTGCGACGATGTTGACCGGGCCGGGGGAGATCGAGGCCGCAAGCGCGAAGGCGGCCATGGACAGGTACAGGCTCATGAGGAAGATCCGTGTGGTTGGGGAGGCGTTATCCTTGCGTGGCTGGCGTTCTGATGTATTGAACAAAAGTACCTGCGCACGACTCGCGCCTGCAGGGCTAATGGCGATGCAGGGGTGTTACAGGTTTTGTAATAGTTTTGCGCTACTACAGAAACCTGCTGTGCTTGTAGCATCGTCCTCCCAATTTTTTATCAAGGTCTATATGAGCACCTTCGCGGAGCCCCCCAGTCTTCGGCTTTTCCGGCCATCCTTCCCTCGTCCGTGTGACGTTTCCCTCGTGAGTACCCGCTAATGGAATGGCTAGCCGACCCCACGGCCTGGCTAGGCCTGTTGACGCTTATCGTCCTCGAGCTGGTGCTGGGTATCGACAACCTGGTGTTCATCGCCATCCTCGCCGACAAGTTGCCGCCGCATCAGCGCGACCGCGCGCGGGTCATTGGCCTGAGCCTGGCGCTCATCATGCGTCTGGGCCTGTTGGCCAGCATTTCGTGGATGGTCACCCTGACCGCACCGCTGTTCGAAGTGTTCGACAAGAGCTTCTCTGGCCGTGACCTGATCATGCTGTTCGGTGGTGTGTTCCTGCTGTTCAAGGCCACCATGGAGCTACACGAACGTCTGGAAGGTCACGTGACCCAGGCCAGTGGCACGCTGCGCCATGCCGCGTTCTGGCCGATCGTTGCCCAGATCGTGGTACTGGACGCGGTATTCTCGCTGGATGCCGTGATCACGGCGGTGGGCATGGTCGATGAACTGTCCGTGATGATGATCGCGGTGATCTTCTCGATCGGTATCATGATCGTTGCCAGCAAGCCGCTGACCCGCTTCGTCAACGCCCACCCCACGGTGATCATGCTGTGCCTGGGCTTCCTGATGATGATCGGTTTCAGCCTCACCGCAGAAGGTCTGGGCTTCCATATCCCGAAAGGCTACCTGTACGCGGCCATCGGCTTCTCGATCCTGATCGAGATGTTCAACCAACTGGCCCGTGCCCGCCGCAAGCGCAGCTTGCAACAGCATCGGCCGTTGCGCGAACGAACTGCCCATGCCGTGCTGCGCCTGCTGGGCGGCCGCCGGGTCGAGGCTGACGAGGTAGGCGAGGAAATTGCCGACCTGGTCGAGGGCGGCGGGGAACACGTGCTGTTCGACCGTCGTGAGCGGGTCATGATCAGCGGCGTGCTGAACCTGGCCGAGCGGCCGATTCGTACGGTGATGACTGCCCGTGCCGAGGTTGATGTGATCGACCTGGCGCAACCGGCCGATGCCATTGCCCAGGCCCTGGCCAATTCGCCGTACTCGCGCCTGCCACTCATCCGTGATGGTCGCGTGGACGAGCCCTTGGGCTTTGTGCACAAGAAGGAACTGCTGAAAGAACTGCTCTCGGGCAACCAGCCCGACCTGGAAAACATGGCCCGGGCGCCATTGAACCTGCTGGAGAGCTTCAGCATCCTCAATGCCCTGGAGCAAATGCGCGGTCAGTCGACCCACATTGCCTTCGTTGTCAACGAGTTCGGTGACTTCACCGGGCTGTTGACCATGACCGACATCCTTGAGTCGATTGCCGGCGAGCTGCCGGATGCCAGTGAAGTCGAAGGCCCGGGCATCGTTCAGGAGGGGGAAGGCTTTGTGGTCAGCGGCGCGCTGAACCTCAGCCAGGTGCAGGCGCGTACTGGCTTCAGTGCCCGTGCTACCGAAGATTACCAGACCCTTGCGGGCCTGGTGATGAGCTTGCTCGACCGCCTGCCGATGGTCGGTGACCGGCTGGCCTGGAATGGCTGGACGCTGACCGTGGAGGCGGTTGAAGAGCGACGGGTACGCCAGGTTCGGCTTACACCGAACGGCGACGCTGACGTAGCAGGTGCTTGAAGCCCTCAAGCACCAGCACCAGTACCGCGGCCCAGATTGGCAGGTAGGTCAGCCACTGATCCGGGCCGATGGTTTCGCCCAGCAGCAACGCCACGCCTACCAGCAGCACGGGTTCGACGTAGCTGAGCAGGCCGAACAGGCTGAATGGCAGCATGCGGCTGGCCAGCACGTAGGCAATCAGCGCTGAAGCGCTGATCGCACCAAGGATCGGGATCAGCACATAGAGCCCGGGGTGTGCTTGCAAATCGGCGCTGGAAAGTGGGCTCTGGATCACGAAGTAAAGCGCCCACGGCAGCAGCAGGCACATGTCGCACCACAGGCCGCCCAGGTGGTCGGTGCGGCAGCGTCGGCGCAGCACGAAGTAGATCGGGTAGCCCACCGTTACCAGCAGGGTTTCCCAGGCAAAACTGCCATTTTGGTACAGCTCGTGGCCCACGCCCAGCGCGGCGCAGGCCACGGCTACCGTCTGCAGGCGAGACAGGCGCTCGCCATATACCAGCCGCCCGGTCAGGACCATGGCCAGTGGCAGCAGGAAGTAACCCATTGACACTTCCAGGCTGCGCCCATGCAGGGGCGCCCAGAGAAACAGCCACAGCTGCACCCCCATCAGCCAGGAAGTGCCGACCATGCCGAGCAACAGCACCGGCGTACGTTTTACCCGGCCCATCAGTTCGCCCACCCGCTTCCAGTCTTTCGAGACAAGCATGAACAGGGTGAGGCAGGGCAGTGTCAGCAGGGTACGCCAGCCAAAGATTTCTTCGCCATCAAGTGGCTTGAGCAGGGAGGTATAGAAGTACATCACAGCGAACAAACAGGACGCCATGACCGATGAAACAATGCCTTTTGACACGAATGCCTCGAATAAGGGAATTGAGCGGGTTGATCAGCCGCGCATGATCTCAGGGGGCGCGCCTTGCGGCAACTGCGTTGCGCCCGGGCGAGTGGCCAGGGCTTCGAGGAACTGGGCGGCCGGCATGGGCCTGGCGAACAGGTAACCCTGCTGGAAGTCCACCCCGTGCGCGGCCAGGTAGTCGCGCTGCAGGTCGGTTTCCACTCCCTCGGCAACGATGCCCAGGTCCAGCTTGCCCGACAGCTCGATGATGGTCTCGAGTATGTGCACTGACAGCGCATCGGCGCCGATCATGGCAACGAAGCTCTGGTCGATCTTCAGGTAGTCGACCTTGAATTGCCGCAGGTAGTTGAGGCTCGACTGGCCGGTGCCGAAGTCGTCGAGGGCGATCATCACGCCCATGGCATGCAGCTTTTCGAATAGCTCAAGGGTGACCGGCGTGGGCTCGATCAGCTTGCGCTCTGTCAGTTCCAGGGTCAGCACCACCCGGCCGGGCGGAAAGTGCTGCAGGAACGTGCGGCAGTCATCCAGCAGGCTGAGGTCGCGGCAGTGGTCAGCGGTGATGTTGACACCAATATGGAAGCCGTCTTCCAGCAGCCCGGCATAGGGCGCCAGGCTTTGCGCGGTATGTGTCAGCAGCGCGCGGGTCATGGCGACAATCTGCCCGCTGTGTTCGGCATAGGGGATGAACAGGTCGGGGCGAACCAGGCCTTCTCGTGGGTGGTGCCAGCGCATCAGCACTTCCGCGCCGGCCCAGCGGTAATCGCCCTTGCGCACCACCGGCTGAAAATACGGCAGGAATTCATCGGCCTGCAGGGCACGCTCCAGTTCGGCACGCGGTGAGGTGGCGCGGCGAATCTGCCAGCGGCACACCAACGCCGCCAGGGCACCCAGTACCAGGAGCAGACTGAGCAGGCCAGGGTAGTGGCTACGTAACAGTTGCCCCTGCTTGTCGGCACTGTAGCCGCCCTGCACACTGAAAGGGTAGCGCGTCGAGCCTATCAGCACGTTGGCACTGGGGGCGGCAGGGGATAGGCCTTTGTGGACCACACCGTCCTTGCCCATCCAGGCGTCGCCCACGCGGATTTGCAGTTCTTCATCGGGGCCGATCAGGCGCAGTGCTGTCAGCAGGTGGTCGCCATCCACCGTGGTGATTGCACCGTGGTCGCCGTCGCTGGCACGGTAGACCAGCAGCGGGTGGCCCGGCGTAACCGAGTTGCCGTCCATCAGCCATAACTTGCCGTCGACGTAATCGCCAGGATTGACCGGTTCTTCGAACTCGCCGAACAGGGAGGTGCAATAAAGGTTGTTGTGCCTGAACAGGTTGGTCGAGCGCACGAAGGCGTTGCGGGTAACCTGGGCCCGTAGCATAAGCTTGGCCTGCTCGCATGGGCTGTCAGTCAGTGGAAGCAGCGAATTGGCGGCACGGGACAGGTCGTCGAGAATGTGTTCGACGTGCTCCAGTGCCTGGCGGGTGGTGGCCTGGCTGCTGGCCTGCATTTCACGCTCGACCTGCCAGTTCATCACGGCCAGGCCGCACATGACCGGCAGCACGCCGACGACCCAAGGCAAGAGCGAGCGCCAGCTGAGTGCGGCGCGGCGTTTGACGGTAAGGGGCATGCTGACCTGACTATCATGAAGTAAAACGAGAGGATAGCCGTTTGTCGGCGCGTACGAGCAACTAAAAACGCGACAAACCATTTTACGCACTGTAGAATCGATTTACGAATACAACAATAAGGTCCTTCACTTCCGAAGGATCAAGCCCGCCGAGAATGGGTCCATATGACATACCATGGGTTCAAGCTGATCATAGGTGATTTCCTTGCACGTAGCGTGCGGGGTATCCCGTGCTCACCGCCGTTTCTGTTCCACATCCCACGCAATCAATAATTTTCGCTGCAGATGAGAACACGAACATGGCTGATATCTTCGAAAATCCAATGGGCCTGATGGGCTTCGAATTCATCGAACTGGCTTCGCCGACCCCTGGCGTACTTGAGCCTGTATTCCAGATACTGGGCTTCACCAAAGTGGCCACCCACCGTTCCAAGGATGTGCACCTGTATCGCCAGGGTGACATCAACCTGATCCTGAACAATGAACCCAAAAGCATTGCCTCGTACTTCGCCGCTGAACACGGCCCGTCGGTGTGCGGCATGGCCTTCCGCGTGCGCAATGCCCATGAGGCTTATGCCCGCGCCCTGGAACTGGGCGCCCAGCCGGTAGAAATCGAAACCGGCCCGATGGAACTGCGCCTGCCGGCGATCAAGGGTATCGGCGGGGCACCGCTCTACCTGATCGACCGCTTCGAGGAAGGCAGCTCGATCTACGACATCGACTTCAACTTCATCGAAGGCGTGGATCGCAACCCGGTAGGGGCCGGCCTGAAAATCATCGATCACCTCACCCATAACGTTTATCGCGGGCGTATGGCCTACTGGGCCGGTTTCTACGAGAAGCTGTTCAACTTCCGTGAAATCCGCTACTTCGATATCAAGGGCGAATACACCGGCCTGACCTCCAAGGCCATGACTGCTCCTGATGGCATGATCCGCATCCCGCTCAACGAAGAGTCGTCCAAGGGCGCGGGGCAGATCGAAGAATTCCTGATGCAGTTCAACGGTGAAGGTATCCAGCACGTGGCCTTCCTGACCGATGACCTGCTCAAGACCTGGGATGCCCTGAAGGGGTTGGGCATGCGCTTCATGACCCCGCCACCGCAAACCTACTACGAAATGCTCGAAGAGCGCCTGCCTGGCCATGGTGAGCCGGTCGACCAACTGCAAGCGCGTGGCATCCTGCTCGATGGTGCCTCGCAACCCGAAGACAAGCGCCTGCTGCTGCAGATTTTCTCGGAAACCCTGCTTGGCCCGGTCTTCTTCGAGTTCATCCAGCGTAAAGGCGACGATGGCTTTGGTGAAGGCAACTTCAAGGCACTGTTCGAATCCATCGAGCGTGACCAGGTACGCCGTGGCGTGCTGAGCACAGACTGACCGCCCCTGGAGTACCGTCGTCGTCATGCTCGTTCGGCGGCGGTACCCCGCCTGTTGGCACGCGCCCTGAACAGGGCCAGGTAGACGATCGAGCCGGTCACGATCCCCACCAGCATCAGTGAGGGCGCTATCTGTAGCACCGACTGGCGGATTTCATGAGCGGTGAAACCCTCTGGGTAGCCACCTTTGACCGTATACCCATACCTGGCCGACATTGCGCTTGTAAAAAATTCGGCCTGTGAAGGGCGTTCAAGGTCACGGCTGTCACCATTGCTCCATATGTAGCGGTCGCCAAATTCGACCAGCAGTATCAGCCCATCCTGAAAGCCATCCAGTTCGTTGCGGATCTGCGTGGCATAGGCTGTCACGATTACGCCATTGTTTCTGCCCTTCTGGTGAAAGTCTACTAGCAGCTTCTGGCGCGTATCAGGAGGGCCGTAGGACAGTGCGACCCGCTGGCCGGACAACGCGAACGATGAATAATGCTCCAACGAACCTGAAACTGTGCTGCAGTAAGGTTGCTTGTCTTTCAGCAAGGTCAGTGACCTGACGATGGAGCGATGGGCAACCTGGTCCTGCAAGGTGCTTTTGACGTTGTCGCAAGGTTGACCTGCAAATGGCAGGGTGCGCAGGGCCGTCTCGTGCATTCTGTCCAGTGCATTGTCGACGCTGAACACCGCCTCCTGAACGGAGATGTTCGCGTTTTCTGCAAGTTTTGCTTCCAGCTGGAAAGCCATCACCAGCAAACCGGATACCACAGGCACCAGCGCCACTGCGATGAGCAGCAGCAGCTCCACCATGCTGCGCCCTGCGTGCATGATTTTCGACATAGGCTAACAGTTCTCCGCTCTGAAACTGTTCGTGGTGAACAGCTGAGCCCTGAGCCTATGTATTTACTGATCAGGCTGCTGTAGTCCGGCTGCAGTTGAAGTGGTAGGAAATCGAGCGCCTCGGTGTAGCTAACTGCCATTGAGCTTTTTGAGCACTGCATCGGCCAGCAAGGCAGTGGAGGCGGGGTTCTGCCCGGTAATCAGCCGGTCATCGTCGACCACGTAAGGCTTCCACGGCTCATCATGCTTACTGTACTCGCCGCCGCGAGCCCCAAGTTCGTTCTCCGTCAAGAAAGGCACTACGTCGTCCAGTTCGACCAGTTTCTCCTCTATATTGGAAAAGCCGGTCACCTTGCGGCCTTTGAGAAGCAGGCAGTTGTTACTCAGCTTGATGTTCAGCAGGCCGACAACGCCGTGACAGACTGCCGCAACAATGCCATTTTTTTCGTAGACCTTGCGCGCCAGTTCCTGCAGAGGTTGGTTTTCGGCGAAGTCGTACATCACCCCATGCCCTCCGGTGTAGTAGATGGCACTGTATTCGTCGGCCTTCACCTGCCCTGGGGCCAAAGTATTGCCCAGGCGCGTCATGAAGCGCTTGTCGTCGTACCATTGCCAGTCCAGGTCAGGGGCCATCTGCAGGCTGTGCGGGTCCACGGGAACGTAACCGCCCTGTGGGCTGACATAGTCGACCGTGTAGCCGGCCTTTTCGACTTTCTCGACAAAGTGAACGGCTTCACCCAGCCACAACCCGGTCGCCCGTTTGAGGGTTGGATACTTCGCTGTATTGGTCAGCACCACCAGAATTTTCTTGCTCATGACCCTGCTCCCGTCGGCAACCTGAATGGGCCGGTGCTCCCTGGCCCGAGGGAAAACCTAAATAGCATAGCTGCCACCTGCAAGTACGCCATGGTGTGCGCGATATGCTGTGCTAACTTGAACCCATCCACCGGCGAGCGTGCCAGACTTGGCGGCGCTATGGTCAACCTTGAGCATTGCTGGAGTCACGATATTGGTCGCTAACGGTAAACCACGCGAGCCTGCGTCGCAGGTCATCCTGCAGTCGCCTGTTTTGCCATCGATCGAGCCGATGGGGGAGCGGATTGCCCAGTTCGACTGGTGGCGTACCTCGCTTGGGCCATTGTCGCGCTGGCCTGCCTCGTTGCGCATTGCCGTGGACATGATGCACTTGTCACCCTTCCCGTGTGCGGTGGTGTGGGGGGCAGACCTGTGTGTGGTGCATAACGATGGCTACCGAGCGTTGCGGGCATTACCGGATGCGCTGGGCATGGCGTTCGATACCCTGTGGAGTGATATCTGGCCAGCAGTGGGGCCCTGGGTGTTCAAGGCACTGGAAGGCCACTCGAATTTTGTCGAGGACCCTCCACTGCGCATCGTCCGCAGTGAGGGCGCCGAACCGCTATGGTGCGCATTCGGTTATGCACCCCTGCACGATGAACTCGGTAACGTGGCGGGGTTTCTGCATACGGTGATCGAGACCACGGCCAGCGTCGAGGCACACCGCCATTGGCGTGATCAGGTGCAGAGCTTTGAACGCCAGGTCGAGCGCCATGTGGCCGAGCGAGAGCAGTTCTGGTTGCTGTCGCGCGAAGCGATGATGATGCTTAGCCCTGAATTGAGACTGCATGCTGCCAACCCGGCCTGGTACCGCATTCTGGGGTGGACACAAGAGCAGGTGCAGGCGATGTCGGTAATGGAACTGGTGCATCCGACAGAGCGTGCCGAAGTGCGACTGGCAGTGTCCGCGCTGCTGCAATGCAGCCACGCGGAGCAGTTGGAGATCCGTCTGCGACACCACGATGGCCACTACCACTGGTTTCGCTGGAGTGCGCGGTTTGACGGCAGCCTGCTGACTGCGGTTGGCCGGGACATCACCGCAGACCGTGAAGAGGCGGCGCGTCAGGCAGAGGCGCTGATGCGCAACAGCGAGCGCATGGAGGTGGTTGGCCAGTTGGCTGGCGGCATGGGTCATGAAATGAACAACTTGCTGTCCGGTATCGGTGGCAGCCTCGAACTGCTGCAACGGCGCCTGCAGGAGGGGCGGCTGGAGCGGGTGGGGGCCTACGTGGACGTTGCGCGCGACTCGGTGCAGCGGGCCATGGACCTGACCCATCGGTTGATTGCGTTTTCTCGCCATCAACCATTGGCCCCTCGGCCACTGGACTTCAATCGGCAGTTGCGGTTGAGCGAGCCCTTGTTGCTGCGGGCCTTGGGGGCAGAGATGCGTTTGCACTGGCAGCTGGACGTTGCGCCTTGGACAGTGAGCCTGGACGTGCCCCAGTTAGAGAATGCCTTGATCAACTTGTGTGCCAATGCGCGTGAGGCGTGCCTGGAACAGGGCAATGTCACCATCAGCAGCGTCAACGAACGGCTCACAGCCTTTTTCCCGGATGAAGGTGGCTTGCCGCCAGGCGACTATGTGGCCGTGCATGTCGAGGACGATGGCCATGGCATGTCAGCGGTGGATATCGCCAGGGCTTTTGAACCGTTCTATACCACCAAGTCGCTCGGGCACGGGGCCGGGCTTGGTCTGTCGATGGTGTATGGCTTCGTCCGTCAGTCGGGCGGGTATGCCTGGATCGAGTCGGTACCGGAACAGGGCACCAAGGTGTCCATGCTTTTCCCGAGGAGCCATGAGCCGGTGCCCGATGAGCCCGAACCGGTGCCGCTTTCGCAACGCATGGCACGGGGCGAGCGCCTGCTGCTGGTGGATGATGAGCTTGATCTGCGCGCAGTCATGCGCGAGTACCTGACTGAGCGTGGTTTTGACGTCACGGATGTGGGCGATGCCAATAGCGCACTGGAGCGCTTTCGCCATGGCGGCCCTTTCGATCTGGTCATCACCGATATCGGTTTGCCGGGTGGGTTCAGTGGTCGGCAAGTGGCCAAGGCCATGCGCATGCAGCTTGCACAGCAGAAAATTCTATTCATCACCGGTTATGCGGATCAGTCCATTGAAGCGCAATTGCTCGATCAGCCGGGCACGGCATTGCTGAACAAGCCGTTCTCGCTGGCGCATCTTGCCGATGAGGCGCTACGCATGCTTGACGCGTAAGGCGCTTCAAGGCTTGCCTAGAATCTGTGTCACTCGAGCCTGCAACTGCTGCAACTCGAACGGCTTGCAGATCAGGTGCATGTCAGCGTCCAGGAAGCCTTCGCGGGCCATGGCCGTTTCCGCGTAGCCGGTGATGAACAGCACCGGCAATCGTGGGCGCAGCCTGCGGGCAATTTCCGCCAGTTGCCGGCCATTCATGCCGGGCAAGCCCACATCGGTGATCAGCAAATCCACCGGTTGTGCCGAGCGCAGCACCTTCAGGCCCTCGTTGGCGTCGGCTGCGCTTTGGCAGGGGAAGCCGTTTTCGCGCAGCGCCTGGCAAAGCAGTTGGCGCACATGGGGATCGTCCTCGACGATCAGCACGTGTCGGCTGCAGCCGTCTTGCCTGGGCGCCACAGGCTCGCTGGATGGCAGGGTCTGGTCGACATGGCGAGGCAAATACAGCTCCACCTGGGTTCCCTGGCCAATCTCGCTGCGGAGGGTGATATGCCCATGGGATTGCTTGCTGAACCCGTACACCATCGACAACCCCAGGCCAATGCCCTGGCCGGTCGCCTTGGTGCTGAAGAACGGTTCGAAGGCGTGCTCCAGCGTGCTTTGCGCCATGCCCTGGCCGCTGTCGATGATCTGCAGGCGCACATAATCGCCCGTACGCAGCGCGCTGCCGGCGAACTGCTCGGTGGCGATGTGATGATTGTTCGCTTCGATGCGTAGCAGGCCACCGTTGGGCATGGCCTCGCTGGCATTGAGCAGGAGGTTGTCGAGGGCTTCTTGCAACTGCTGGTCATCCGCCTCCACGTGCCACAGGTCTTTGGCCGCATGCACTTGCAAGGTTATCGACGGGCTCAGGCAAGCCTTCAGGCGCTCTGCGTCGAGCAAGGGATGCAGGTCTATACGTTGGCTGTGTAGCGATTGGCGGGAAGAGAAGGCAAGCAGGCGGTGAGTCAGGCGTGCGGCGCGTGAAACGGCCTCGCGGCCCATGCCCAGAACGCCGTCCAGGCCGTCGTCGCGGCCTTGCCGCAGGCGCCGCTGGATGAGTTCGAAGCTGCCGCTGATGCTGGTGAGCAGGTTGTTGAAGTCATGGGCGACGCCGCCGGCCAGTTGGCCGATGGCCTCCATCTTGCGTGCCTGGCAGCGGGCGAATTCAATGCGGTCCTGCTCCTGGCCCGGCGTTGAAGGGCGGCTGTCCAGGCGCTGCTGCATGCCATAGAGCTGGTCACGTGTAACGTACTGTCGACGCCGGTTGCGCAGCGCGGACCGGGTCATGTGCAGCAACTGGGCATTCTCGTAGGGCGCAACCAGCCATAGAAGATTGCCCACCGGATGATGACTCACGCCAGCGGCCGACCAGGCGCCCTGGGTCAGCAGCACAATGGGCAAATCCGACCAACTCGGTTGCTGGTCGATGAATGCCTGCAGCAAGGCGCTTGGGCCTTGGCTGAACATCTGCTCGGCAATGATCGCCAGGCCTGCACCCTCGGCCAGACGCGTCTGCAGGTTTGCCAGGTCGACCGCGCAGAGGCTGTTGATGCCGGCGGAGGTAAGCAGACGTGAGGTATCCGCCGCCAGTTGTGGCGGTGCGAGGATCAAGGCACGTTCATCCAGCGCCAACGAACTGGCCAAAACGACTCTCCTTTAGGGTGGCCTGATACCCACTGGACCCTGGCACAGCCTCAGGGTTCAACTGAATCCAGGTACTGCCTACAGGCCCTGTTGCAGTGCAGGGTCGTCCGGGTTCTGGCGCTCCAGTTCGGCTAGCGATACTTGCACGTTCTGCAACTGTCCGGACTCTTTCCAGTACTGAATCAGCAGCACCCGTGCCCGGCGATTGGCTGGCTGCCGATTGAGGATGGTTTCCAGTTGCTTCTGGGCAGCGTCGAGCTGGTCAAGCTGATGCAGGGTGACCGCCAGTGTATAGCGGTAGTCGGCGTTGTCCGGGTCCAGTTCCACCGCGCGGGACAGGGCCAGCAAGGCATACTCGCGCTGTTCGTGGCGCTTCAGCCAAAGCCCTAGTTCATACTGCAGAAAGGCCGAGTCGGGGCTCAGCGCCAGGGCTTTGCCCAATACCTGGCGGGAGGCGTCGTGGTGGCCCTGGCGCTCAAGCAGACGTACCTGAGTCGCCAGTGCATCGAGGTTGGCAGGTGCAACCTCGAGCGCACGTTGCAGGGCCGCAGCGGCCTGCGTGTAGTCGTTTTCGTGCAGGTACAGGCGCGCCAGGTGCACCTGGGCGTCGGCATCTTCGGGTTGTTGCTCGAGGGCCTTTTGGTATTGCTCCAGGGCTGACTGCAGCGGGCCGAAATAGAGGCCGATGGCGTCGGGATCGAGGCCCAGCAGGGCATCCACGGCGGCAAAACGCACGCTTTGCTCACTGTCGTCCAGCAGCGGGCCGAGTACCAGGCTGCGCTGTGCCGGCGGTAACAGGCGGCGAATACTGGCAATGGCCGCTCGACGCACCAGCGGCTCGGCGTGTTCCAGGTCCTGGCGGGCCAGTTTCAATGCCTGCGGTGAAGGGTAGTTGGGCAACTCGGCGTAGAGCGCCGCACGGCGGATGGCGGGCAGGTCGTTGCGCTGCAGTTGCTGGTACAGCACCCGTGCGGCGCCGGGCTGGCCGTCGTGAGCCTGGCGCAGCGCTTTGGCGTAGCTGTGTGCTGGCAAGTTCGGCGGGGTTGGCGGGGCGTCGCGCCACAGGTAGCCGAACAGGGCCGATACCAGAATCGACAACAGCAGGGCGATCAGGTAGCGGTTGCGTCTGGGCATCGGACGATCCGTGGCGGCGGGAAGGGCAGAGCTTGGGCCAGCCGGGGGGTAAATGCAACCGAACCGGGCACGCCGCTGGCCAGGCACCAGGCCTGCGGTGGCATTCCAGGCACTGCGTATTGGGGTGAATACGATGGCAAACATAAAAAAGCCCCGCGGGCCATGGCCTGCGGGGCAAACGGTTGGGGGAGGAGCCAACCAAAGGAGTCGTTGAAATGCGGTGTGTCAGTGTGCGCTGGCCAAGGTCTGCGGTTGCCAGCCGCCACCCAGGGCCTTGTAGATCGAGACGATGCCGCGGTACAGCTCGACTTCACCTTGGGCTTGTGCATCCTCAGCACTTAGCCGCTCACGCTCGGCATCGAGCAGTACCAGGTAGTCCACGGTACCCTCGCGATATCGAATCGAGGCCAGTTCTGCAGCCTTGCGGCTGGCGTCGCTCTGGCGCATCAGCGACAGCAGACGCTGCTGGGTCTTGTCGTAATCGCTGAAGGCGTTGGCCGACTCTTCCAGCGCCAGCAGCACCTGCTGTTCGTAGTTGGCCAGTGCCCCTTCGGCATCGGCCTTGGCGCCGCGCAGGCGGGCCCGCACGCTGCCCAGGTCGAAGGCTGCCCAGGTAATGCTCGGGCCCAGCGCCCAGGCGTTGGCCGCCGACGAGCCGATCTGCGAGCCGCGGGCGGCGGTAAAGCCGAGGAAGCCACTGAGGCTGACACGGGGGAACAGGTCGGCGGTGGCCACGCCAACGTTGGCGGTGGCGGCCGCCAGTTGGCGTTCGGCGCTGCGGATGTCCGGGCGGCGGCGCAGCAACTCACCTGGGTCACCTACCGGCAGCGCCTTGGCGATGGCCGGCAGCGCCTTGGGCGACAGGTCTACGCTGAGCGCGTCAGGGCCCTGGCCTAGCAGGGTGGCGATGCGATGCCGCGCCCGTGCCTGTTCGGCTTGCAGTTGCGGCACGGTGGCTTCGACCCCGGCCAGGCGCGCATCGGCACGCACCACGTCAAGGTCATTGCCCACGCCCGCATCGCGCAGGGTTTCGGTAATGGTGCGTGATTCCTGCTGAGTCTTCAGGTTGGCCAGGGCGATCTTCTCGCGCAACTGGGCACCGCGCAGCTGCCCGTAGGCATCGACCAGTTCGGCGATCAGGCTGACCTGCAACTGCTGCAGGTCGGCGGCGGCCACCGCTTCCTGGGCTTCGCTGGCTTCGATCTGGCGCTGGATGCGGCCGAACAGGTCAAGTTCCCAGGCCATGTCCAGGCCCAGGTCGTAGCGCTCGCTGTTCACCCGCTGCGTGGTCTGGCCGGGGATCTGGCCTTTGCCAAGATCGCTGCTGGCACGGCTGGTGACCACCGGGAACGGGTCGTTTTCGGCGTCTTCGCGGATCGAACGGGCCGATTTCAGGCGGGCGAAGGCCACGCGCAAGTCACGGTTGCCGTCCAGCGAAGCCTGCACCAGCTGGTTCAGCACCGGGTCGTCGAACTGCTTCCACCACAGGCTCTCGAAGCGGCTACGGTCGTAGGCCTTGGCCTGCACGTCGCTGCCCAGTTGTGCAGGTTCGGTGGCTGGCGCCTGGTAGTCAGGGCCTACCGCACAGGCCGCCAGGGCCAGTGCCAGCAGGCTTGGGGTCAAGGGTTTGAGCAGGTTCATGCGTGGTTCTCCAGCACTTGAGCGTGTTCAGCCTTGCGGGCCTGGCGACGCTCGACGAAACGGCGGATCAGGAAGAAGAACACCGGGGTCAGGAACAGGCCGAACACGGTGACGCCGATCATCCCCGAGAACACCGCCACACCCATGGCATGGCGCATTTCCGATCCTGCACCGGAGCTGAACACCAGGGGCACCACGCCCATGATGAAGGCGATCGAGGTCATCAGGATCGGCCGCAGACGCAGGCGGCAGGCTTCCAGTACCGCAGCCAGCGGGTCAAGGCCCTTGGCCTGCTCGTCCTTGGCGAATTCGACGATCAGGATCGCGTTCTTGCACGCCAGGCCCACCAGTACGATCAGGCCGATCTGGGTGAAGATGTTGTTGTCGCCACCCGATACGATCACACCGGTGATGGCCGACAGCAGGGTCATTGGCACGATCAGGATCACCGCCAGCGGCAGGCTCCAGCTTTCGTACTGGGCGGCCAGCACCAGGAACGCCAGCAGCACGCACAGCGGGAACACCAGCAGCGCGGTATTGCCCGAGAGGATCTGCTGATATGTCAGGTCGGTCCACTCGAAGGTCATGCCGTTGGGCAGTTCCTCTTTCAGCAGTTTCTCGATCGCAGCTTCCGCCTGACCAGAGCTGTAGCCCGGTGCGGCGGCACCGTTGATCTCGGCAGTGATGAAGCCGTTGTAGTGCATGACCCGGTCCGGCCCCGAGGTATCGCTGACCTTGAGGAAGGTCGCCAGCGGGATCATCTCGCCAAGGTTGTTGCGCACCTTCAGTTGGCCGATCTGCTCGGCATCAAGGCGGAACTGCTGCTCAGCCTGGACGTTGACCTGATAGGTACGGCCGAAGCGGTTGAAGTCGTTGGTGTACAACGAGCCCAGGTAGACCTGCAGGGTGTCGAAGATGTCGGTGATCGCCACCCCGTGGGTCTTGGCCTTTTCCCGGTCGATGGCGGCATCGACTTGTGGCACGTTGACCTGGTAGCTGGTGAACAGGCCGGCCAGCTCTGGCACGTTGTGGCTCTTGGCGATGATGTTCTGGGTTTCCTTGTACAGCGCTTCGTAACCCAGATTGCCACGGTCTTCGATTTGCAGACGGAAGCCGCCAATCGTGCCCAGGCCCTGTACCGGCGGCGGTGGGAAGATTGCGATGTAGGCGTCCTGGATGTCGGCGAACTGGGCATTCAGCGCGGCTGCGATGGCTGCCGCCGACTGGCTCGGGTCCTTGCGCTCATCGAATGGCTTGAGCGGGGTGAACACGATGCCGCTGTTCGGGCTGTTGGTGAAACCGTTGATAGACAGGCCCGGGAAGGCCACCGAGTCGGCCACGCCAGGCTGCTTGAGGGCGATTTCGCTCATGCGCTTGATCACCGCTTCGGTACGGTCGAGGCTGGCCGCGTCCGGCAGTTGGGCGAAGGCCACCAGGTACTGCTTGTCCTGGGCCGGCACGAAACCGGTCGGGGTGGACGAGAAGCCCAGGTAGGTCAGGCCCATCAGGCCGGCATACACGAACAGGGCGATGCCACTTGAGCGGATGACCCGGCGCACGCCACCGACGTAGCGGTTGGACGCACGGTCGAAGAATCGGTTGAACGGAGAGAACAGCCAGCTGCCCAGCAGTTTGTCGAGGAACCGCGAGAAACGGTCCTTGGGGGCGTGGTGCTCCTTGAGCAGCACCGCGGCCAAGGCTGGCGACAGGGTCAGCGAATTGAACGCCGAAATGACGGTCGAAATGGCGATGGTCAGGGCGAACTGCTTGTAGAACTGCCCGGTCAGGCCGGAAATGAACGCTGCAGGTACGAACACCGCGCACAGCACCAGGGCGGTGGCGATGATCGGCCCGGTCACTTCGCTCATGGCCTTTTGCGTGGCTTCCAGCGGTTTCAGGCCCAGCCCGATGTTACGTTCGACGTTCTCCACCACGACGATGGCATCGTCAACCACGATACCGATGGCGAGCACCAGCCCGAACAACGACAGCGCGTTGAGTGAAAAGCCGAACAGGTGCATGACCGCGAAGGTACCGATCAGCGAGACCGGCACAGCCAGCAGCGGGATGATCGAGGCGCGCCAGGTCTGCAGGAACAGGATCACCACCAGCACCACCAGCACCAGGGCTTCGAACAGGGTGTGCACCACCGCTTCGATGGAGCCGCGCACGAAGATGGTCGGGTCATAGACGATGCTGTAGTCCATCCCTTCAGGGAAGTCCTTTTTCAGCTCGGCCATTTTCGCCCGCACCTCGTCGGAGATCTCGATGGCGTTGGAGCCTGGGCGCTGGAAGATCGGGATGGCCACCGCCGGCTGGTTGTTCAGCAGCGAGCGCAGGGCGTACTGGCTGGAGCCGAGTTCGACCCGGGCGATGTCCTTCAGGCGGGTGATTTCGCCATCGGCCCCGGCGCGGATGATGATGTTCTCGAACTCTTCCTCGTTGACCAGACGGCCCTGGGTATTGATCGACAGCTGGAAGCTGGTCGACCCTGGGGCAGGCGGTGCGCCCAGCTGGCCGGCAGCCACCTGGCGGTTCTGCTCGCGGATTGCGGCGACCACATCACTGGCTGTCAGGTTGCGCGAAGCGGTCTTGTTCGGGTCCAGCCATACGCGCAGCGAGTAGTCGCCCATGCCGAACAGTTGTACGTCGCCGACGCCGCCCAGGCGCGCCAGTTCGTCCTTGATGTTGAGGATGGCGTAGTTGGACAGATAGAGCATGTCGTAGCGGTTGTCCGGCGAGGTCAGGTGCACGACCATGGTCAGGTCAGGCGAGGCCTTGTCGACGGTGATACCGATACGGGTCACTTCCTCGGGCAGCTTGGGCTGGGTACGGGTGACGCGGTTCTGTACCTGCACCTGGGCGTTGTCCAGGTCGGTACCCAGGGCGAAGGTGATGGTCAGCGTCAGCTTGCCATCGGCAGTGGACTGGGAGGACATGTACAGCATGTTCTCCACACCGGTAATGGCCTGTTCCAGCGGCGCGGCGACGGTTTCGCCGATGACTTTGGGGTTGGCGCCGGGGAAGTTGGCGCGCACCACAACGGTGGGCGGCACCACTTCGGGGTATTCGCTGATCGGCAACTGGAACAGCGAGATAGAACCCGCAATCAGCAGCAACAGCGACAGCACCGCGGCGAAGATCGGCCGGGTAATGAAGAATTTCGAGAAGTTCATCGGTAGGGGTCCCTTAACCGCGTGGCGCCTGGGCGCCGGCGACTTTCACGTGATTGCCCGCCATTTTCGGCGCCGGGTTGCTGGCCTCCAGGGCCTGACGCTGCCGTGCGAGGGCGGCGAGGGTTTGCTCGCTGGCCATCGGTGTTTCTTCCGGGGTTACCGGCGAACCAGGGCGCACGCGCTGCAGGCCCTTCACCACGATGCGTTCGCCCTTGTCCAGGCCGCTGCGTACGATGCGCAAGCCTTCAAGTTTCGGCCCCAGTTCCACGGTGCGGTAGGTGGCTTTGTTGTCCTTGCCCATGACCAGCACAAACTTCTTGCCAAGGTCAGTACCCACGGCTTCGTCGTTGATCAGCATGGCGTCGTACTGGGCGCTGCCGACCAGTTTCAGGCGCGCATACAAGCCTGGTGTGAACTCGCCGTCGCTGTTGTCGAATACCGCGCGGCCGCGGATGGTGCCGGTGCGCGGGTTGACCTGGTTGTCGACGAAGTTCATGTGGCCCAGGTGCGGGTTGCCGCTTTCGTTGGTCAGCCCCAGGTATACCGGGGTGCTCTGGCCACGCTGGCCTTCACGGGCCAGCTGGGTGTACTTGAGGTACACGCGCTCGTCGGCGTCGAAGTAGGCGTAGACCTTGTCGGTGGACACCACGCTGGTCAGCGGGGTGACATCGGCTGTGACGATGTTGCCGGCGGTGAACTCGGCGCGGCTGACACGGCCGCTGATGGGCGCAGTGACGCGGGTGAAGCTGAGGTTCAGGCGCGCCAGATCGAGCTGGGCCTGGATTGCATCGACCCCGGCACGGGCCTCGGCAGCGGCACTGCTGCGCGATTCGGCCAGCTCGGCGGAGATGGCGTTGCTGTCACGCAGGCGCTCGCCACGGCGGGCTTCGTTGGCGCTGCGGATGGCGGTGGCCTTGGCCTGTTGCAACTGGGCTTCGAGGCGGCGGACTTCTGCCTGGAACGGGCGCGGGTCGATCTGGAACAGCAGGTCGCCTTTCTTGACCTGGGCACCTTCAGTGAAAGCCACCCGGTCGATCTGGCCGGAGACCCGCGGGCGCACTTCGACGGTTTCCGGGGCTTCGAGGCGGCCGGTGAACTCGTCCCATTCGGTGATCGGTTGCTCGATCACCTTGGCCACACTTACCTTCGGCGCGGCGGGAGCCTGCACGGCGTCGGGGGTTCGACCGCAAGCGCTGATCACCACCACTGCCAGGGCAGCGAGGGGGAAGCGCAAGGGTTTGAGTGATTGTTCCATGGAGAACTCCGCCAATGTATTAGTAGTGGGCGGAGTGTGAGTGTGTTGCGCGTGAGGTACGAATCGAACAGGGCGAAGGTTACTATCACGCCGAATGATAAGTGGGGATCAGTTATCGATGGCGGCCATGGTTGGGCACAGCGCACTGCCTGTGCAGGCACCCCGTTACGCGAGAGCCTGGGCCTGGCCATTCAGTGAATGCTTGAGGCCAGTTCGAAGATCGGCATGTACATGAGGATCACGATCAGGCCGATCAGCAGGCCGATGAAGGTCATCAGCAGCGGCTCGAACAGTTTGACGAACCACTCCACCCAGCGGCCGATTTCCTGGTCATGGAAGTCGGCGCAGCGCTCCAGCATCTCGCCCAGGTTGCCAGACTGCTCGCCAGCCCGCAGCAGGCGCAGTGATACCGGCGTCACCAGGTGCCCGGCCGCCAGTGCATCCGAGAGGGGCAGCCCTTCGCCCACCCGCAGGCTGGCCTGCTCCAGGCCCTGCGCTGCTGCGTTGCCGAGCAGGCCACGGGCCATCCCCATGGCGGTAAGGATGGGAATTCCGCCTTGCAGCAGGATACCCAGCGAGCGATAGAAACGCGCCAACTCGTACATCATCAGGCGCTGATGCAGTGCTGGCAGACGCCGCAGTTGGCAGGAGGCCCAGTGCCGTACACGCGGGTGCCGGCGCAGCAGCCAAAGTGTCGCCACCCCGACGACGGTGCCCAGCGCCAGCGGCAATTGCTGGGCATGCAGAAACAGGCCGACCTGCATCAGCACCCGTGACAGCCAGGGTAGCTCGGTGCCCATGCCCTCGAACACCTGGCTGAAACGCGGTACCACATAGCCGAGCAGGAACAGCACCACACCCCCCCCCACCAGCAACAGCAGCAACGGGTAGACTGAGGCACCCACCAGCTTCTGGCGGACCAGGTCCAGGCGCTGGCGATAGCTGATATAGCGGGTGAGGGCGTCGCCCAGAGCACCGGTGCGTTCACTGGACTGCACCAGCGCCACATACAACGGCGGGAATACCCTCGGTTGCTGGCCCAGAGCCTGGGACAGCGAGCGGCCCTCGTACAGCTGGCGTACCAACTCGGCGAGCACCTTGCGCGCTGTCGCTGCCGGGCTCTTCTCTGCCAGGCTTTCCAGTGCGTCGATCAGCGGCAGGCCGGCATTGAGCAAGGTTGACAGTTCCTGGCTGAACAGCACCAGGTCGAACGCCGCTTCACGGCGCCAGGCCATGCCGCGCAAGGCGCCGCCGCTGCTGCGCAGGCTGAGTACACGCAGGCCTTGGTCTTCGGCCTGGCGGCGGGCGTGGTCGGCGTCCTCGGCGTCGATCTGCAACTGCACCACGCCCTGCCTACCCAGGGCCTTGAGGCTGTAGCGCATGGCCGCTCTCCTTACTGCCAACTGGTGATTTCGGCGTTTTCCCCATCACCACCCGGCTGGCCGTCCTTGCCCATCGACAGCAGGTCGTACTCACCGCCGTTCTCGCCAGGTTGCCGGTAGATGTAAGGGCGGCCCCACGGGTCTTGTGGCACGGCCTTCTGCAGGTACGGGCCGGTCCAGCGAGCCTCGCCACTGGGGGCGACCACCAACGCCTGCAAGCCTTGTTCGCTGTTGGGGTAGTGGCCGACCTCCAGGCGGTACAAGTCCAGGGCCTTGCTCAGCCCCTCGATCTGCGCCCGCGCAACCTTGGCCTCGGAGCGGCCGAGCTGACTGAAGTACTTGGGCGCGACGATGCCGGCCAGCAGGCCGAGTACCACCAGTACCACCAGGAGTTCAAGCAGAGTGAAGCCACGTTGCGGGTTGGTTCTGCGCTGCATGGTGAAGCCCTCCACTGCTATGGGGACACGCGTTGACATGCACCATGCAACAGCCGTGCACGTCAGCCCCGGGGCCTTGCGCCATGGGGCACAGGAAGCGGCACAGTGCTTGCGTCGTGGTGACTGTCCTCGGGTTTTCCGGGGCATTTCCCCCACTTCGGGGCCACGACGAAGAGGCGACCGGCATGCGTGGACTCATCCTCGGTTTGATCTGGCTGGCGGCAGGTGTTGCCCACGCCGATGTGTACATCTCAATCGATGCCAAGGGGGGCTACGTGCTGAGCAATGTCCATAGACCAGGGCGCCACTATGAGAGGGTGATCAACGAGCCGCTGGCCCAGGGTGGGCCGGTCAAGGCGCAAATGATCACTGGCCGCCCTTACGCCGAGGTAGTCGCCACGGCTGCGCGCATCCACAATGTGCCGCCGGCGCTGCTGCACGCGGTGATCAAGGCCGAGTCTGGCTACAACCCCAAAGCCCGTTCGCGGGCGGGGGCAGTGGGGTTGATGCAACTGATGCCGGACACCGCCCGCGAGATGGGGGTGCAAGACCGGCTGGACCCTGAAGACAATGTGCACGGAGGGGCGCGCTACCTCAAGCAGATGCTCACCCTGTTCGACAACGACATCACCTTGGCCGTAGCGGCCTACAATGCCGGCCCGGATGCTGTATTGCGGCGCGGTGCCGTGCCGCCGTTTGCCGAGACCCGGCGTTATGTGCCCACGGTGCTGCGCGAGTATCGCAAGTTGCAAGGGTTGAATGACGACTCGCCTTTGTAACAACTGGCTTGCAGCTCACGCATTCCCACAGGGGCCACACCATCCTCAGGCTGTATCGGGCAGGTGAAGTGGGGAGGGAATAAATACCCTTCGGCGGATGCCATCAATTTAATACTATGGTTTCCCCAACTCTGGGCTATAACCTTCTAAAGGTGCCCAGCTGAGGTGTCCGTTATGGACGTCGCCCCTCGTTCCGACACTATTGACGTGCCTGCCGGTAGCGAGTTGGCCGCCCCGCGCAGGCCATTCAACCTTCTGCGCTGGTATGCCTGGGTCAGTCTAGCCATCATTCTCTCGGTGGCTGCCGGGCTGGGGCTGATTTCCAGCCGCTTCATCATCGACGAGAGCGTCGAGCGTGACGCGTTACTCACCGCACAGTTCATCACCTCCATCGCCGATGCCGAAGTGCGCCATGTGTCGATCCCCAATGTGCGTACCATGGGCGAACTGCTCGATCCGCGCACCGACCGCAATAACTTGCCCGACGTCGACCCGGATGCCCGGCGCAAGGCCCGCGGCGAGTTTCTTGACCATATCGCTCACCTGCCCGATATGCTGCTGGCCAATATTTATGCCTTGGACCGCACTGTGATCTGGTCCAGCAACCCGGCACTGATCGGCCAGTTGATCGAAGGCGATGAAGACCTGAATCGGGCTTTCGAGTACAAGATGCGCGTTTCGGCCAGCTACCACAGTTTCGAACATGCCCGCTCCGAGCAGAAGTTCATCACCCCGCCCAAGCAGCTATTGATCGAGAACTACATTCCGCTGTTCGATGCCGATGGCGAGCAGGTCACAGCGATGGTCGAGATCTATAAAGAACCCCATGACCTGATCGCACGCATCGAGCATGGCCTGATCCTGATCTGGTTGGCCATCACCGTCGGCGCTGCACTGGTCTATGTCGGCCTTTACGGCATCATGCACCGCGCCGCCCGGCTGCTGGCGGTGCAGCAGAAGCGGCTGATCAACAGCGAAACCTACGTGGCACTGGGTGAGGTGTCGTCGGCGGTGGCCCATAGCCTGCGCAACCCGCTGGCCAGTATCCGCTCAAGTGCCGAACTGGCACAGGCGTTCGACGAAGGCCCGGCGCAACGCCAGGTCAACGATATCATCAGCCAGGTCGACCGGATGTCGCAGTGGATCCGCCAGATGCTGCAGTCACTGCGCCCGCTGAACGACGAGGCATTGGCGGTGGACTTGCCGCAGGCGTTGCAGGAAAGCCTGCAGACCTACGCTGTGCCGCTGGCGCGCGGTGGAGTAAGCCTGGACTTGCAACCGTTACCGAGCGTGCAGGTGTTGGGGCACCCGGTATTGCTGCGCCAGGTATTCAGTAGCCTGATCGCCAATGCCCTGGAGGCGATGGAGCAGGGCGGGCGGTTGCGTATCGAAGTGGTGCGTCATAACCGACGCAGCCTGACCTTGCGCCTGTCCGACAATGGCAAGGGCATGAACGACGCGCAGCAGCGCATGGCCTTCCGGCCATTCTTCACCACCAAACAGGGTGGGCTGGGGGTGGGGCTGGTGCTGGTGAAACGCATCATGGAACGCTTCGGCGGTGCGGTTCGGCTCAGCAGCAGCGAGGGCCATGGCACGAGGGTCTCGTTAAGTTTTCGACTGGCTTGAACTCGTCAAACGACATTACTTAAGTGTTGTAAGATATTGATATTAAAGAAATTAACTTTTTGTGGGTGAAAATGCCCCAGTTGTGGGGGATATCCTTCTGATTGGGATTAATAAGTACTTGTAACCTACTAAAAAATAACAGTTTTAGTTTTTCATATTCTGCTGGCTAAGTTTTTGCAGTGAAATGTGTGAAGCGCAATACGCTACAAATGGCAGCTGCGACTGCCCGGGTGGATTGCTACCCAGTGGCTACTGCCATTGGCCTTGATGCAGTTCTGAACGTACGCCCAGCGCGGGAACCACGCGATGCAGATGCTGGAAAACGAAGCGCCCGACAAGGTCAGTGCGACCGCCAGCGGACGGGTCTTACCTTTGCGTGAATTCAACTTGCTGCGCTGGTTCTCGGTTATCAGCCTGTTGATCATTACCTCGGTGGCAGGTGGGCTGGGGTACGTTTCGACGCGCTTCGTGGTGCGCGACAGTGTAGAGCGCGATGCCATGCTCACCGCGCAGTTCATTCAGGCAATGGCCCAGGCCGAAGTGCGTCATTCGCAATTACCGCCTGGCACCACCATGGGCGAGTTGCTGGACCCGCGACTGGACCTGCAGCATCGGCAGTTCACCCCGGCCTTGGCCGAGTCGACCCGGGTCGAGTTCCTCGATCATGTCGAGCACCTGCCGGACACCTTGCTGGCCAACGTTTATGCCCGCGACCGCACCATTGTCTGGTCCACCAACGCAGAGCTGATTGGCAAGCGGATAGAAGTTGATGGTGATCTTGAGCGCGCCTTCCGCTCGCGCAAGGCGGTGTCGGCCAGCTATCACAAGGTTGCGGATGATCGCGAAGAGCAGAAGTTCCAGCGCGAACCACGCTACCTGTTTATCGAGAACTACATCCCGCTGTTCGATAGCCAGGGTGAGCAGGTACTGGCCATGGTGGAAATCTACAAGGAACCGCAGGATCTGATCCGGCGCATCCAGCGCGGCTATTTGCTGATCTGGGCCTCGACTCTGGTAGGTGGCGCGTTAATTTACTTCGGGCTGTTCTGGATCGTGCGCCGTGCGGCGCACATGCTGCACCTGCAGCAGGAGCGGCTGGTGGCAAGCGAAACCTATGTGGCGCTGGGTGAGATGTCTTCGGCAGTGGCTCACAGCATGCGCAACCCGCTGGCCAATATCCTCTCCAGCGCCGAACTTGCCCAGGAAACCGCCAACCCTGCTGCGCAGAAGAACATCACTGACATCATCAGCCAGGTCGACCGCATGTCGCGTTGGGTGCGCGACCTGCTGGTGTCGTTGCGTCCGTCCAGTGAAGAACCCGAGGCCGTGGATCTGGTGGCGGCCATCGAAGACACCCACCTGGCCTTCGCCCAGCAGATCGAACGCAACGGCGTGCGCTTCCATTTCGAAGGGCCTGACGTGCAGTGGGTGGTCAGCCAGCCGCTGCAGCTCACGCAGATTCTCAACAGCCTGTTTTCCAATGCCCTGGAGGCCATGCCCGCTGGCGGGATGCTCAATGCCCAGGTCAATGTGCAAGAAGGCCTGCGCGCCGAGTTCGTGCTGACCGACACGGGCAAAGGCATGAGCCAACAGCAGGAACGGATGGTGTTCAAGCCGTTCTTCACGACCAAACAGGGTGGCCTTGGCGTGGGGCTGGCCCTGGTCAAGCGCATCATGGAACGTTTTGGCGGCTCGGTCAGCCTTCGCAGCCGCGAAGAGGAAGGAACCCGCGTCAGCCTTACATTCAATATTGCAGCGGGAGGGGAACATGGAGCACAGCATCCTGGTCGTCGAGGATGATGAAATCCTTGCCGACAACATTCGCACTTACCTCAGCCTCAAGGGCTACGATGTCATCGTGTGCCACAGCGCGGAACTGGCGCTGGAGCAGATCAAGCGGGCGCAACCTGACGCGGTGCTGACCGACAACTCGCTGCCAGGCATGAGCGGGCATGACCTGCTGCGTACCCTGGTGGCCCAGGCACCGGACCTGAAGGTGATCATGATGACCGGCTACGGCAATGTCGAAGATGCCGTGCAGGCGATGAAGGAGGGCGCCTTTCATTACCTGACCAAACCGGTGGTACTGGCCGAGCTCAAGCTGACCCTGGACAAGGCCCTGGCAACCGAGCGTATGGAGCGCACGCTGTCGTTCTACCAGGAACGCGAGGCGCAGAAGTCCGGGTTGCAGGCATTGATCGGCGAGTCGCCGGTGATGCTCACCCTCAAGCACACCCTGCGCCAGGTGCTCGATGCCGAGCGGCGCATGGCCAGTGACGACCTGCCACCGGTGCTGATCGAAGGCGAGACCGGTACTGGCAAGGAGCTGGTGGCTCGTGCCCTGCATTTTGATGGTTCGCGCAGCAAAGGGCCGTTCATCGAGTTCAATTGCGCTTCGATCCCTGCCAACCTGCTTGAGGCCGAACTGTTTGGTCATGAGAAGGGCGCTTTCACCGATGCCAAGGAGCGCCGGGTGGGGCTGGTGGAGGCTGCCGATGGCGGCACCTTGTTCCTTGACGAGATCGGCGAAATGGACCTGGTGCTACAGGCCAAATTGCTCAAGTTGCTGGAAGACCGCAGCATCCGCCGGATTGGTGCTGTGAAGGAACGCAAGGTCGATCTGCGGGTGATCAGCGCCACCAACTGTAACCTGGAACAAATGGTGCAGCAGGGCAAATTCCGCCGTGACCTGTTCTTCCGCCTGCGCATTATCGCCCTGAAGGTGCCGCGCCTGTATTCGCGTGGGCAGGACATACTGCTATTGGCGCGGCATTTCCTTGCCCACCATAGCCGCCGTTATGGCAAGCCGAACCTGCGCTTTTCGGCCGAGGCCGAAAGCCTGATGCTCGGTTATAGCTGGCCTGGCAATGTACGAGAATTGCGCAACATGCTGGAGCAGACCGTGTTGCTGGCGCCGAACGAGGTCGTGCAGGCGCATCAGTTGAACCTGTGCATGACCTTGGTTGACGAGCCGTTGGCGCAACAGCCGATGGCGGCCATGTTTGAAATGCCGCGGCACGAACCAGAGCCGGGTACAAGTCTGCCTGACATGGAGCGTGACCTTGTCTGCAAGACCCTGGACCGTACCGACTGGAACGTGACCAAGTCGGCACGGATGCTTGGGTTGTCGCGGGATATGCTGCGTTACCGGATCGAGAAGCTGGGACTGACCCGGCCTGACAAACGTCAGTGGTAGTACAGGCAGGGTTGTCAGGGGTTACCTGTGCCCGTGCTGCCTTCTCCTTGCCGCCCGGTACCTTCCGACCTACTGCCATCCATCCCCGGCAGATCGCGGTTGTCATGCTGCTGCGCCGGCGGGCTTTGCGGGTCATTGCCCTGTATGCGCGGGTCGGTGTCCCGCGGCAAGGGCTTCTCGATCGGGTTGAGGGTGCTGTCCACGCCCGGCTGTGGCGCCGTATTGTGCGGGTCGTCGGGGTAGGTCGGACCTGTACCGGCAGCAAAGGCCAGCGGCGAGGTGAGCAGGGCGATCGACAGGATGATTGAGCGGGGCATGGCAGGCTCCTTTGCTATACGGGTAGGGCTCATACATCCCTTTGGCCTTACCCGAAACGTGAAGGTGCCATTACCCCGATCAACGGTCACACCACCAGTGACAGCAACATGATGAAAATGATGCCGACGATGGACAGGATCGTCTCCATCATGCTCCAGGTTTTGAAGGTTTCTGCAACGGTCATGTTGAAGTACTGCTTCACCAGCCAGAAGCCGGCGTCGTTCACATGGGACAGGATCAGCGAGCCGGCACCGGTGGCCAGTACCAACAGCTCACGGTTCACCCCCGGCACCAGGTCGATCACCGGGGCCACGATGCCCGCGCCGGTAATGGTGGCGACCGTGGCGGAGCCGGTTGCGATGCGGATCACCGCCGCCACCAGCCAAGCCAGCATGATCGGCGAAATTTCCGCCTGCACGGCCATTTGCCCAATCACGCTACCCACACCGGTGTCCACCAGCATTTGCTTGAAGCCACCGCCAGCGCCGACGATCAGCACGATGGCGGCAGTCGGTGCCAGGCTCTGGTCGAGCATCTTCATGATCTGTTGGCGATTGAAGCCGCGGGCCGAGCCGAAGGTGTAGAAGGCCAGCAGCAGGGCGGCGAGCAGGGCGGTGATCGGGTGGCCGATCAGGTCCATCCACTGGCGCACGATGTGCTCGGCAGGCAGCACCACGTCGGCGAACGTTTTCAGCAGCATCAACGCGACCGGCAGCAGCACGGTGATCAGTGTGATGCTGAAGCTTGGCAGGTTGCCCTGGTCAGAATCCTTGGCGATCTGGTCCATCAGTTCCTGGGACGGGTTGCCCGGGATGTAGCGGGAAATGAAGTTACCGAACAGAGGACCGGCGATGATCGCGGTGGGCAGTGCAACGAGCAGGCCGTAGAAGATGGTTTTGCCAATGTCAGCGTGGAAAATGCCGATCGCCAGCAAGGGGCCCGGGTGTGGTGGCACCAGACCGTGCACCACCGACAGGCCGGCCAGCAGCGGAATGCCGATTTTCACCAGCGAGACGCCTGAGCGCCGGGCGACGATGAACACCAGTGGAATCAGCAGCACAAAGCCGATTTCGAAGAACAGCGGGATGCCCACCAGGAAGGCGGCGAACATCATCGCCCAATGCACGTTCTTCTTGCCGAAGGCGCGGATGAGGGTTTGCGCGATCTGGTCGGCACCGCCGGAGTCGGCCATCAGTTTGCCGAGCATGGTGCCGAGGGCGAGCACGATCCCGACGAAGCCCAATACGCCGCCAAAACCGTCCTGGAACGATTTCATGACCTTGGCCACCGGCATGCCGGAGGTCAGGCCCAGGAAGCCGGCCGCGAGGGTGAGGGCGACGAAGGGGTGAACCTTGAAGTGGGTGATCAGCAGGATCAGCCCGACGATGGTAACCAGCGCGTCGAGTAGCAGGAAGGTATCAGTAGCCAGTCCGAACATGGTTTGAAGGCCTCGGTCTTATCGTTGTTTTGGGCGTAGCTTTATGGAGTCTTTGCCCGCTTTACGGGTCGGGGTAGCGCTGTCTTTGGTGAGACGGAAAAACCGCCGAGGTCAGGCGGTTTGCGCCAGGCCCGACTCACCGCAGCGCTTTAGCCAGCGGTCCACCGCTTCGGCCAGTGCTTCGATCGGTTGGGTGGCGTCCAGTGCAAGTGTCAGTGGTTCGCCGCGTGGCGATTCCAGGGCAGCGAACTGGCTGTCGATGAGGCTGGCCGGCATGAAGTGCCCTGGGCGAGCCAGCACGCGTTTTTCAGCCTCGGCAGGCGACAGTTCGAGGAACACGAACACCAGCCCGGGCATGGCATCGCGCAGGGTATCGCGGTAGCGGCGCTTGAGTGCCGAGCAGGTCAGGATCGGGCGTTCCCCGGCCTGGGTGGTGGTTTGCAACTCTTCACCAAGGCGGACCAGCCAGCCGGCACGGTCGCTGTCGTCCAGCGGGATGCCAGCGCTCATCTTGCGGATGTTTTCGGCAGGGTGGAAAGCGTCGCCTTCGATCAGGCGGCCGCCGCTTCTGGCAGCGATGGCGGCGCCGATGCAGCTTTTGCCGCAACCGGCCACGCCCATCACCACAATGGCGGACAGGGGAGAATTCATCAGTACCTCCTGCGGGTGAGATAGCGCTGTCTCGCCATTGACGAACAGCCACCTCCCCGGTGTTATTGGTCTTGTCCTTACGCAGTATGGACGCCTGGTGGCAAGCGCGTGGTGGCTGCTACCAAAGATTACATTGCCTGCATCCTGAGACAGCGCTACCTTAGTGGCCGTTCCCTATCCTTGCAAGTAGTAAAATTACAACATTCATGTCCCGCATCGGCTCCCGTACTACAGGTCGTCCCACCCTGGCTGAAGTTGCCAGGCTTTCTGGGGTTTCCCCAATTACCGCTTCGCGCGCTTTGCGTGGGGTCAGCACGGTTGCGCCCGCCCTGGTGGAAAAGGTCATCGCCGCGGCGGCGAGCCTCGGCTATGTGGCCAACCCGGCCGCCCGGGCGTTGGCCTCGGCACGCAGCCAGTCGGTGGTGGTATTGATCCCGTCGTTGTCCAACCAACTGTTCATCGACACCCTTGAGGCCATTCACGAGGTCATGCGTCCGCGTGGGCTCGAGGTGCTGATCGGCAACTATCACTACGACCTCGCCGAAGAAGAGAACCTGATCCGCAATTACCTGGCCTATCAGCCCTGCGGCATTTTGTTGACCGGCTTCGAGCGTAGCGAAGCTGCGCGGCAGATGCTGGCTGCCAGCGGCGTGCCGTGTGTGCACATGATGGAGCTCAATGGCGAGCCAGGGGCTTTGTCGGTCGGCTTCTCGCAGCATCAGGCCGGACGTGCTGCTGCACGGCACCTGATCGAGCGCGGGCGCAAGCGTCTGGCATTCATTGCCGCTCAGCTGGATCCAAGGGTGATGCAGCGCGCCGAGGGCTTCCGTCAGGCGCTGGCAGAGGCCGGTTTGCAGGCCTCCGAGCTAGAAGTGTTGGCGCCGGAGCCATCGTCGATTGCCCTGGGCAGCGCGCTGTTCAGCCAGCTGATGCAGCAGGCGCCGGATGTCGACGGCATCTTCTTCTGTAACGACGACCTGGCCCAGGGCGCGGTGCTGCAGGCCTTGCGTCAAGGGGTGGAGGTGCCACGTCAGGTGGCGATGGTCGGTTTCAACGATTTGCCGGCCTCGGCGCACATGGTGCCGCGCCTGACCTCGATTCGTACACCACGGGCTGCGGTGGGTCGGGGCGCAGCGCAAGCGCTGCTGGCGTTGCTGGATGGCAAGCGGGTGACGAATGCGCAGCAGGATCTGGGCTTTGAGTTGATGGTGCGCGAGAGCACCTGAGAGTGCCCGCCAAGGCCTTCTCGCGCGACTTCCACAGGAATGATTGGCCCAAAACAGATGTGGAGCGGGTTTACCCGCGAAGCCGGCGACGCGGGGCATGGCACCGGCTGTGCCGGTGTTCGCGGGTGAACCCGCTCCTACGGGGGCGCTAACGGATGGATTTTGGTAAGCGTCCGGCGAACACTCAGCAGAGCGGAACCTGACGCATAGTGTACACGTGAGTCAGTTTCGCGTGCTTTGGCATGACTGAAGGAATGCGAGGCATGAACATTTTTCGAATCCATGCCAAGAATCAAGTCAATCAGGCATGCACACTCGTAGTCGATGGCCATCCGGATCGAGTGCCACGAATGTCAGACCAAACACTGCGTGGTGAAGCGCCTGCTCAATGTGGACGCCTTCAGCCGTCCATTTTTGATGAAGATCTTCTACCTGCGTTTCCGTCTCAACCAGAAAGGCAACCTCGGTACGATGACCGCTACCTCCGCTTTTGTAATCCTTGGCATTGGTCGACCAGAGGCCCAAGGCCGTACCATTATCAAGCAAGAACGAAACATAACTGGGGAATGCCGACTGCGGCTTCCGTTCAAGCAACTTTTCATAAAAGTCACAGCTTTTCTGAGGGTCTTCTACGTACAACAGGAATAGGTTTGGGCTTGCCATGAAATATCCTCGAACATTGAGGCTCAGATGCTATTCGACTCTGCTGACAAAAAATGTCAGCATTGACGCATGACCCGTACTCAACGACTTCTTTCTCTCGTACAAATTCTGCGCGCGCGCCGTCATCCAGTGACTGGACAGAGGCTTGCGGAGGAGATGTCAGTAAGTCTGCGCACTGTGTATCGCGATATTGCTACATTGCAGGCTCAAGGCGCCGACATTCGGGGTGAGGCTGGTATCGGCTACATACTCCGTCCAGGATTCGTTCTCCCACCTCTTATGTTCAATGAGCAAGAGCTTGATGCACTGATGCTTGGCATGCGTTGGGTAGCACAGCAACCTGACGCGTCGTTGGCTCAAGCAGCGCTCGACGTATTGTCAAAGGCAGAAGCGGTACTACCATCAGCTGTTGCTGGTAGATTGTTCAAGACGCCATTATTCGCTGCATCCTCTCAATCTCGTGGTGCATATGGGTTTGACGCCAAGTGCTTACGCGATGCCATACGGCTGGAGACGAAAATTCGCTTAGTCTATGTGAGTGAAAAATCCGTAGAGACGGAGCGTACCGTTTGGCCGCTGGGAATTGGATATTTTGAAGATATGGAAATCCTAGCTGCATGGTGTGAATCTCGCAGGGACTTCAGGCACTTTCTATTAAATCGAATTCAATCCCTAGTACTCCTCGATGCTGACTTCAAAAACCAAGGAGGGTGGCTGCTGGCCAAGTGGCGAGGCTCGCGTTTGGATGTAGTTCCATGAACTAATTTCAATGGGGCAGGCATAGATGAATCAGGCCAGCCTCCACTGGTGAGGCAGCGGTTGCCCGATCATACTGGCCCACTGCGTGGGCAGCCGCGTCAGCACATCTTTGAGATAGGCATACGGATCATGCCCATCGCAAGTTTCTAGGTCGGGATACCTTTGTCGATGACCTGCGCTGGCACTGGCGAATGAATTAGGGTTTCGCACTGACGGCGGGCCTACTTACCACGCTTATGTTGCTCGACGGTAAATACGCCCGGCGTGTAGTCCAGCTTCTTGCTGACGTCTTCACCAATGCGTTGAAGTCGGTAGCCACAGGCGCACAGGGTGTTTTCAGGGTCGTGACGAATTAGGTTACGCGGCAACTGCCTGAATCTTCTTGCTCATCGCCTCGACCTGAGACTGCAACTGCAACGCCTGTGCTACCTAGGCACGAAGCTGTTCCGGGGTCATCTGGTCGAGGTTGGGCAAGGAAGTCATGCCGCCGATTGTCCCAGAGCAGGTACTGGACGACGACATGTAGAGCGGCCAAATGGCCGGCGTTTACAGCATGCTGATCACACCGCCTGCACCGAGCAGCCTTCGGGATCTGAGGCTGGCCATTTCACCGTGATCATTTGCTCGGCCATGGGTAACTCGATGATCACTGACGCCTCAAGGGTGATCGCGTCCGCTTAAAAAGACGCAGACACCATCGCCCTTAATGCTGGAGTCCGGAAGGTGAGCTCCCCGGGCGCTGCGGATTTTTCGCCTTGCAAGTGATCGCAAGGAAACCGGCCTGCCTAAAGACAGGCGCTGTAGGTGTAAGAGCGAGCTTGTTCGCGATGCGCCGCGCGAACGGCGCTGGATCTATCAGGCGCCACAAATGCCACGACTTGCAAACGGCGATCTATGCTCAGAAAACCGCGCATAGGGAGCCCCGTGTCATGTTCGATTTCCATCGCAAGTCTGATTTGGCAGAAATCCAGCGCAGCCGCCAGGCGTTGGCCGATGCGCAAAGCAAACTGGCTGCTATCAGCCGTGCCATGGCGATGATCGAGTTCGCCCCCGACGGTACTATCCTCGACGCTAACGAGCGTTTCTGCCAGGCCATGGGCTACAGCGCCGACGAGCTGCGTGGCAAGCACCACCGGCTGTTCTGTGAGCCGGACTATGCAAAAAGCGCCGAGTACCAGCAACTGTGGCGCGAGTTGGGGCAGGGCAAGGCAATCAGTGGTACGTTCGAGCGCATCGACAAGGCAGGGCGCGAGGTCTGGCTGGAAGCCAGCTACATGCCTGTGCTGGACGAGCACCGGCAAGTCACCAGCGTAATCAAGGTGGCATCGGACATCACCCAGCGGGTAATGCTGGAGCACGAGAGCGAAAGCCTGCTCAAGGCCATCAGCCGCTCCATGGCGGTGATCGAGTTCACCCCGCAAGGCCGGGTGATCAAGGCCAACCAGAATTTTCTCGACACCATGGGCTACCGCCTCGATGAAGTGGTTGGCCGCCACCACGGGTTGTTCTGCCTGGCGCATGAACGCGAATCGGCCCAGTACCGTGAGTTCTGGGCTTCTCTGAACCGTGGCGAGTACCATTCACACCGCTTCGAACGCGTCAACAAGCAAGGCCAGACCGTTTTCCTGGAGGCCTCCTACAACCCGATCTTCGACAGCAAAGGCCGCCTGTGCAAAGTGGTCAAGTTTGCCAGCGACATCACCCAGCAGGTCTGCACCCAGCAAAGCGCCGCCCATGCTGCCCATGCCAGTTCGGTGCAGACCGATGCCTGCGCGCGCAAGGGTACCGAAGTGGTGCAGCAGGCAGTACAGGTAATCGAGCAGATTTCCCAGGAGCTTAACGACGCAGCGCGCAGCATCGATGCGGTAAACAAGCAGTCGGATGTGATCGGGCAGATTGTGCTGACCATCCGTGGCATCGCCGACCAGACCAACCTGTTGGCCCTTAATGCAGCCATCGAGGCAGCGCGTGCCGGCGAGCACGGGCGCGGCTTTGCCGTGGTGGCCGATGAGGTGCGCAACCTTGCCGCGCGAACCAGCAAGGCCACCCTGGAAATTGTCGATGTGGTGCGGCAGAACCACGACCTGTCGCTATTGGCAGTGGCCAGTATGCAATCGAGCCTCAACCGCACCGGTCACGGCGTGGCGCTGGCCAATGAGGCGGGCACGGTGATCATGGAAATCCAGCAAGGCTCACGGCACGTCGTGGATGCCATCAGCCAGATCAGCTCGACGCTGCAATTGCATTGAGCGCCTCGCGCATCTCGTCAAGCAGTGCCTGCAGGCTGACTTGCAATTGCGCGCGTTGTTCGGCGGTCGGCAGTCCTTTCGCGTGGGCGTGTTCGATAGCTTCACAGTCTTTGACCACGGTGCGCACCCTGATCATTTTGGCGCCACCCTTGATGCGGTGGGCCAAGGCACGCACTGCGTCATCAGGGGCGTCTGTTGCCAAGGCGCGCAGGGCGGCCAGGTCTTCACCGACGCTGATCGACAATTGCTCCAGCAAATGCCGCGTCAACTGTTCGTCGTCTTGGGTCAGGTGGCGCAATTCGGCCAGGTCGAACCCACTATGGCAGGGGCCCGGTGACGGCTGCTGAGGGCGTACCTGTGGCAGATGGGCCTTGAGCGTGCGCAGGCCAATCGGCTTGAACAGGCATTCGTCCATACCACTGGCCAGGCAGCGAGTACGCTCCTCGGCCTGGGCGTTGGCGGTCACCCCAAGAATACGGCCTGCCGGCAGGCCGCCCTCGCACTCCAGGCTGCGAATGCGCCGGGTGAGCTCATGTCCGTCCATGACCGGCATGCTGCAATCGGTGATCACCAGGTCGAAGCGCGCGTCCTGCCAGCGCGCAAGGGCGATTTCGCCATTCTCCGCCAGTGTCACATGGTGCCCCAGGGTTTGCAGTTGCCTTTCCAGCAATAACAGGTTGGCCGGGTAGTCGTCGACCACCAGGATATTGAGCGGGCCGCTGCTGGTTTCATGTGTCGTGAGTTGCTCTTCCGCTTGTGTCGGTGCTGCGCAGACGGGCAACTGCAGGTTGACTTGTACCCGGGTGCCAACGCCCTCGACGCTCTGAAGGGTCAAGGAGCCGCCCATCAGTTCGGCCAGGGTGCGGCTGATGACCAACCCCAGGCCTGCGCCCTGACGTGCCCTTGGGCCATCGGCCTGAACGAAGGCACTGAACAGCCTCGCCTGGTCGGCGGGGCTGATGCCGATGCCGGTGTCGCGCACATTCAGCTCGATAGCCAGAACGCCCTGGCCGGCAACTTTGGGCAGCAGCAGGCATGCCTGCACTTCACCACGGTCGGTGAACTTGATGGCGTTGCTGATCAGGTTGGACAGAATTTGCTTGAGTCGCAGTGGATCGGCCAGCACCCATACCGGCTCCGCAGGCAGCTCGCCGTGCAGATGCAACCCTTTGGCCCGGGCATTGCCTTCGAACACCCGCAGCGTGGCGCGCACCAGTTCGACCAAGTTGGTAGGCACAGGCTGTAGGCTGATGTGCCCGGACTCGATGCGGGAAATGTCGAGAATATCGCCAATCAGCTCAAGCAGGCCAATGGCTGAATCATGGGCGGTCTGTAGGGTCTGGGCGTCGCTGCGGCCGCTGCGGCTATCTTCCAGGGCCAGTTCCAGCAGACCGATCACGGCATTCATCGGGGTCCGGATCTCATGGCTCATGGTGGCCAGGAAGGTGCTTTTGGTCTGGCTGGCCTGTTCGGCATCGTCCTTGGCCTGGCGTAACTGCTCCAGCAGCCCGCGACTGAGCGCAAGCTGTGCCTGCAGCGCGTGCTGTGCCTCGGTTCGCTGGTTGATCAGCTTGCGCAGGTAGCTGTTCCAGAACACCACCCCGGCCAGCAGCAGGGCCGACAGCACCAGTACCTGCAAGGCCAGGGTGCGGTAGTCGCGCCATGGGCTGTCGCTCACCAGTGTGCTGGTACGCCAGCGGTTGATCAGCTGGTCGAGTTCTTCAGGTGGAATGCTTAGCAGCGCCTTGTCGAGAATGGCCTGCAACTGGGGCTGGTCGGCGGCTACGGCAAAGGCGGCAATGGCCGGGGCGTCGTCGAGCACGCCGGCGATGCGCAAACGTTCCTTGAATACATGGCTGATGTAATAGGTAGCATTGATATGGCTGCTCAGGGCTACGTCTGCAACACCGTTGGCCACGGCCTCCATCTGACCGAGTGGGTTGTCAACTTCGACTATCTCGGCCTGCGGGTATCGCTGTTGCAAAACGGCCTGCTGCGGTGAGCCGCGCACCAAGGCGATGCGCTTGCCATCCAGGGCCTTGGACTGTGCAGATGATTCGCCTTCGTTGCGGGTGACAAGCACGCGCGGGCTGACCAGGTAGGGGCGGGTGTAGCGCAGTTGCTTCAAACGGTCGGCGCCATAGCCCAGCGCCCCGATCATCTGTGCCTCGCCGTGTAACAGGCGGTCGATCATGACCTGCGATGAAGCACTCTCGACGGGTTTGAACTGCAGCCCCGTGCGCAATGAGATCTGCTTGAGCAGGTCCAGGGTGATACCGCTAGGGCGGTGTTGAGCATCGTTGAACGTCAGAGGTGCCAGCGAGGTATTGACCAGTACACTGATAGTGGGGTGGTCGGTGATCCAGGATTCTTCTTCTTCGCTCAAGGCAGTGAGGTGGCGCTGCAGCAGCAGGCTGGTATTACCACTGCTCCAGCGGCGCAGAATGTTCAGACGTTCACTTTCGCTTATGCGTGACAGCGCCTTGTCCACCAGCCGATGCAAGCGCGGGTTGTCGCTGGCGATGGCGAAGGCAAAAGCCTCTGGGGCCAGTTGGGAGAAATGGTCGATTTTCAACGTGCCCTGAAAACTTTTGCCGATCATGTAGTCGGTGCTGATGGCATCGCCCAGATAGGCGTCTGCCTCGCCCAGCACCACGGCAGCGAGCCCGGCCAGGGTCGAGCGGTACAGGCTCAGTTGCGCCTTGGGGTACTGGGTACGAACGCTGACGGCCGGCAGGTAGTGATCGACCATCGCCAGGCGCAGGCCGGCGAGGTCGGGCGTACTTTTCAAGCTGTGCCCCTCACGGGTGACGATTACGGGCAGGTCGTCGGCATAAGGGGTGCTGAGGCTAAGCTGGGCGTCCGCCGCTTCGAAGGCGTTGGAGCTACCCAGCAGGTCAATACGGCCATCACGCAAGGCAGTGATGGCCTCGTGACGGCTGTTAAAGCGGCGAACTTCAATAGGTATGTCAAGCTGTTCGCCGATGATGCCGGCGTAGTCTGCGCTTAACCCCTCATAGTCATGCTGACTCACATTGATTTCAAACGGGGGGTAGTCGGGGCGCGCACTGCCCAGTACCAGGTGTTGGCGTTGTTTCAGCCAGTGGCGATCATCGCTGGACAACGTCAGCGGGGCAGAGGCGCTGATTGAGCGCGCCAGCAGATGGCGTGGCTCGCTGCTGGCCTGCAGCACCGGGGACTTGGCTAGAGCAATAGCCAGAAGGACGCTCGCCAGCAACTGTTTCATGGCAGCCGAGCGCTCAATAGACGTTGTTACGCTTGGCCAGGTCGACCATTTCCACCAGCGACTCGGTCTTGAGCTTTTCCATGATACGGCCCCGGTAGGTGCTGATGGTCTTGGCGCTGAGGTTCATGCAAGTGCCGATGTTCTTGTTGTTCTCGCCGCGCGCGAGGCGCCGCAGCACCTCCATTTCCCGGTTGGAGAGACTGGCCAGGCGCACTGGCTCGCTCTCCAGTGAGTTGCTGTTGACCGACATTTGCGGAAAGGTCGAATAACCCTTGATCAGGGCCTTGAGAGCGAACAGCAGTGCCTCGTGGTCCTCTTCCTTGGTGACGAAGGCGCCTATCCCGGCATCCAGGCAGCGGCGCACATACAGATCGGTGGCCTGGCCGGTCAGCACCATGATCTTCGGTGCCGGCTCCAGGCTCTGCAATCGCTTGATGACTTCCATACCGTCCAGGCCAGGCAGGCCGATGTCGAGAATGACCACGTCCGGGCGCAGTTCACGGGCTACCTGAGCCACTTCACTGCCATTGCCGACCTCGCCGACGACATGGAAGCGCTCGCGCTCGAGCAGTAGGCGCAGGGACAGCCGGACAATAGGGTGGTCGTCGACGATCAGCACGGTTGTCATGGGGAAAACTCCTGTAGGGATGTGGTCCGCTTCCTGGAACACTCAGGAATACGTCTGCAAGTGGGGTTATCGGAAGCGCTGCACGATACGACCATTCCCGAGGTTTGGTAATGCCGAGTATAGAAGTGTTGAAATCCCTATTACTTATTGTTGAGAAATCCTACAAGAAACAGGAAAGGCATCACCCTGAAACAGCGGTGATGCCGGTTCTTTGCAGTTATTCAGGCGCAGGCAGCGTGCGGTTTGTGTATACGCAGTGTGGAGGCAGGGTTGTTGGTCAATGCCTGCCCGACCCGCGTCGGGCGGGCCACCAACTGCCCGGTACAATTCGGGCAGCGGCCTTGAAAGCGGGTTTCGGCACAGGCACGGCAGAACGTGCATTCGAAGGAGCAGATCAGGGCGTCGGGGCTGTCACCCGGCAGGTCGGCATCACAGCACTCGCAGTTGGGGCGTAACTCCAGCATGGGCATGGCTCCTGTTCGCAGGCGGGAACCCGGAGTCTGCTATGCCCGAGGCAAGGCTGGCAATGCTCAGTCGCCAGGACGGTACAGGTGGGCATGCCCGGCTCGGTACAAGGCCGACTCGGCGAACGGCGTATCCCCCAGTACGTGGCCTACCAGGATCAGCGCCGTGCGGCGGAAATCCTTGGCCGCTACGCGTTCGACAATATCACCGAGGTTGCCGCGCACCCAGTCCTGGTCTGGCCAGGTGGCCCGATGCACCACCGCAACCGGGCAGCTCGCGCCGTAGTGCGGCACCAACTCATCGACAATGCGCGACAGGTGCTTGACCCCCAGATGGATTGCCAGTGTGCTGCCATGGCGCGCCAGGTCATCCAACTGCTCACCAGGCGGCATGGGCGAGCTGTCGCCATAGCGGGTGAGGATCACCGTCTGCGCCACTTGAGGCAAGGTCAGCTCACAGCCGAGCAGGGCGGCGCTCGCTGCCGTGGCGGTAACGCCGGGGATGATCTGGTAATCGATGCCCAGCGCCTGCAGGTGGCGGATCTGCTCACCGATGGCACCGTAAAGGCTGGGGTCGCCGCTGTGCACCCGCGCCACATCCTGCCCTTGTTCGTGCGCGCTGCGCATGGCGGCGATGATCTGCTCCAGATGCAGTTCGGCGCTGTTGATCACGGTTTCGGCCTGGTGGCCTTCGAGCACGGCGGCGGGTACCAGTGAACCGGCATAAATGATCACCGGGCACTGACGAATCAGCCGTTGGCCCTTGACCGTGATCAGTTCCGGGTCGCCGGGGCCGGCACCGATAAAGTAGATGGTCATGCTAAGTCCTGGCAAGAAAGAGGGTACGAAACGCTCAGCAGGCCAGGGCGAGCGTCGCCGGGCCCAGTACCTGGCGCGTCAGCAGCAACCTGGCCGTACCCTGCCGCTGGCTGGCCAGGGCCAGTGCCGCGCTCTCGGCGACGCCCCAGCAGCCACTGTGTTGGTGGGCAGCGGCGGAACGGTGGCTGAGCAGTGGTTCATAGGGTTGCAGTTGCGCGCCATGGTACAGCACCAAGGGCAAGCCGAGGTGCTCTGCCAGTTGTTGCAAACCCGGTTCGTCGGCCTTCAGGCTGATGCTTGCGATGCCGCGCAGGTCGGCCAACGCCAGGCCCTGGTTGTCCAGTGCCTGGCACAGCAAGCGTTGCAAGGTATCCGCCGGGCAACCCCGGCGGCAGCCAAAACCGGCGTAGAAGGCAGGCATCAAGCCTGGCTGGAACGGCGGAACAGCCAGGCGCTGAGCAGGCCCAAGGCCAGCCAGAAGGCGGCGTTGGTCAGCCAGGAGGCTACTTTGAACTGGGTTTCCAGTGCTTCGGGGGCGAGGCTTTCGTGCACCTCAGGTTGCGGTGCACCGATCACATGAGGAATGACCAGCAGCACGGCGCCCAGTGCCTTCAGCAGCCAGTGGCGAGCGAACACCAGCAAGGCCAGGCCCAGCGCTGTGGCACTGGCTGTACCGACCCACCAGGTCTGGCGTTGCCCCAGGTCGGCGGCTGCAGTACCTGGCAGTTCTGGTGGCAAGCCCAGGGTTGGGGCCAGGCAGAACACGGCGAAGCCAGCCAACCCCCACAATGCGCCAGTGGCGGCGCGTTTGGGCTCGCGAAGGCTGTACAGGGCGGCGAGGATCAGGGCGAAGCCGACCGCGACCACCAGATTGCCGCCTGTGGTGGACAGCACGCGTTGCCAGCCGTCTTCCGGCGACCAGGCTTCGGCGCTGTGTTCATGAGCGACCACTTCGCTACCGTGTTCGTGGTGTGCGGCCGGGGCCGAGGACTCGTAGGTTTCCGCCTCAAGAATCAGCGGGGCAACCCAGAAGCTTTGCAGCAAGGTCAGCAACAGGGCTGCAAGAAGCCCGCTGAAGCCCGCAGTACGGGCAATGCGCGTGATCATCAGGCGTACTCAGTGGCAGGGGAAGGCGGCGCTGTGGCGGGTGTCGTGGGCGGCGTTGTGCACGGCCTCGATGTGCGAGAAACCGGCAAAGTACACCAGGCACAGGCCCAGCAAGCTGGCACCGATGGCGATGGTTACACGCTGGCTGAGGGTAACGGGGGTCGCAAGGCTGTGTTGTTTGGCGCTGGTGACGGGCATGACGCGGTCCTCTGCTTCTTGTGGGCAATGGGCGAGCGCGGCAGCCCCGGGCGTGGCCGCCCAAGGGAATGCAACAGCGCCCGCCCACCGCGGGGTGTTCATGAACGTCAGGCCGGTCTCCGGGCTTGCGAGGAAGAGCTGGGCTCCTGGAACGCGTCACCTTCCCATGCCGTACTACAAGGCACAGTGGTACAGACGCTTCACTCGCTTACCGTTGCGGGGGCAGCACCGGCATTGTCCGGCCCTGCTGAAGGGCCTGGGACGCACCGGTTTCCCGTTTCACCCCCTGAGGGGCACCTGAACGCGAGGCATAAGGAGAGCATGGGGCGGGCTTGGCGTCAATGTCATACAGAGCACGAGGCTGTCGAACAGCAGGTACCACCGCCTCGCGCCTGCGGTGTTCGTCCAGCAGGCAGAAGTGCAGGCGCCGGGCGATCACCCGCGGGCGAATGCCGCCAGCTTGTCGCCATCCAGCCGGTAGCGCACCCACTCATCCTGTGCTTCGGCCCCTAGCTTCTGGTAGAAGCCGATCGCTGGCTCGTTCCAGTCCAGCACGCTCCATTCCAGGCGCCCGCAGTTGTTCGCCACCGCTTCGCGGGCAATGTGCTGCAACAACTGCCGGCCGGCGCCATCGCCGCGTTGTTCGGGGGTCACGTACAGGTCTTCCAGATAGATGCCATTGCGCCCGAGCCAGGTCGAGTAGCTGTAGAAGTACACGGCAAAGCCGATTGCACGACCATCACGCTCGCACATCAGGGCGCGCACGGTGCTGCCTTCGTCGAACAGGCTGTGCTCGATGTCGGCAAGGGTAGCGACCACCTCGTGGCGGGCGCGTTCGTACTCGGCCAGTTCGGTGACGAAGGTGAGGATCTGCGCGGCATCGGTACGCACGGCAGGGCGAATGGTGAGGCTCATGGTGACAGCTTCCTTGGTCCGGATTGGCGATACAGTGATGTGTATCTGCATAATTTAATCAAACTGTACCGGTCGCTGGGGAAGGCGACTCCGGTAGTGTGACAGCACCTATAAAGAAAGTGGAATGCCCGCCATGCTTGCCTCTGCCGACCTGCTGACCGCCTTTGTGCTGTTTGCCTTCGTGTCTTCCATCACGCCTGGCCCCAACAACACCATGTTGCTGGCCTCGGGGGTGAACTTCGGCGTGCGCCGCTCGGTCCCTCATGCCTTGGGTATCAGCTTTGGTTTCATGATGATGGTGCTGGCCGTCGGCCTGGGGCTGGGTGAGGTATTCAAGGCCTGGCCACCACTGTATACGGTCCTGCGCTACACTGGCGCCGCCTACCTGCTGTACCTGGCCTGGAAGATCGCCACTTCCGGGCCGGTCGGCACGGCCTCGTCCAGTGCCCACAAACCGCTGGGCTTCTGGGGAGCAGCGGCGTTCCAGTGGGTCAACCCCAAGGCCTGGGTGATGGCGGTGGGGGCGATTACCACCTACACGCCCGCGCAAGGTTATGTAACCAACGTGATCGTCATTGCGGCCTTGTTCGCTTTGGTCAACCTGCCGAGCGTGGGGGTATGGGTGATGTTCGGCAGCGCCCTGCGCAACCTGTTGCAGCATTCACGCTGGCTGATGCTGTTCAATGTCGTGATGGCCCTGTTGCTGGTGATTTCACTGTACCCGCTGCTGTTTGTAGAATCAGCGTTTTCCTGACCCCGAGAGTACAGTAAGCCGATGCAGTTGATTCCCTGGTCCCACGAATGCGCCGAAGGTTTCACCCTGCGTGGCTGGCGAACCCCGGCCAGTGGCAAACCGCTGCTGCACTTCCTGCATGGCAATGGCTTCTGTTGCCTGACCTACCAACCGCTGTTGATGCACCTTGGCAAGCATTTCGACTTGTGGCTCTGCGACGTTCAAGGCCATGGCGACAGTGACCATGGCGGGGTGTTTCGCGGCTGGAACCGCACCGCCGCCTTGGCGGTGGAGGCCTTTCAGGGCGGACGTGGCGAGTATGGCGACGTACAGCGGTTTGCCGCAGGGCACAGCTTTGGTGGCGTGCTCACAGGGCTGATCCTGAGCAGTGAACCGCAACTGTTTGCACGCGCCGTGCTGCTCGACCCGGTGTTGTTCAGCCGACGCATGATCGGCGTGATGGGGGCAGCAGCCTTGGTCGGCCTGCATCAGCGCCACGCCCTGGCCCGCAAGGCTGCCAGTCGTCGCAGCCACTGGCCCGATCGCGAGTCAGCGTTGGCCTCGCTGCAAGGGCGTGGCATCTTCAAAGGCTGGACCCATGCGGCGCTGCAGGCCTATGTCGAGCATGCCATCGGGGATTGTGGCGAGGCCGTGGTGCTCAAGTGCCGGCCCAGCCGTGAAGTGGAGATCTTCAGTTCATTCCCTAAACGCATGTGGGCCAGTCTGGCCGCAATCAGGACGCCGACACGGGTCTTGTATGGAGAAGACACCTATCCCTTTGTGCCTCATTCGGTGAATCGCCTGGCGCTGCTAAACCGCAATGTGACCGCACTGCAAGTGCCCGGTGGGCACTGTTTCATGCAGGAAGACCCGGCCATGGCGGCCGAGCAGGTGCTCGGTTTCTTGCAGGGCTGACTGTTCTGCAGGTGGGACGATGCATGCCATTTCAGCCGTCTACCGCTTGATTGGCATCATTGATAAGGTTATCTCAACCAAGAGAGGAGCCTTCTCATGAAAAAGATTCTGGGTATCCACCACAGCCCTCACGCCCATTGGGTGGGGGATGGTTTCCCGGTGCGCAGCCTGTTCACCTACGACAACCTGGCCAGCCGGATCAGCCCATTCCTGCTGCTGGACTACGCCGGGCCGCATGATTTCGCCCCGACCCCAGCACGACGCGGCGTAGGCCAGCATCCGCATCGCGGCTTCGAAACCGTGACCATCGTCTACCAAGGTGAGCTGGAGCACCGCGACTCCACGGGTGCCGGCGGCTTGATCGGCCCAGGTGACGTGCAGTGGATGACGGCTGCCAACGGCATCCTCCATGAGGAGTTTCATTCCCCGGACTTTGCACGCAGTGGTGGCACACTGGAAATGGTCCAGCTGTGGGTGAACCTGCCGGCGCGGGACAAGCGTGCAGCGGCCGGCTACCAGACGCTGCTGGCCGGCGACATTCCGGTGCTAGCGCTGGACGGTGATGCCGGGAGCTTGCGGGTAATTGCCGGTGACTATCATGGGCACCAGGGGCCGGCTCGGACCTTCACCGCGATGGATGTGTGGGATCTGCGGCTCAACGCCGGCGCTGTCTTGCAGTTGCCCATTGCTGCCGGCCGCACTGCGGCGCTGGTGGTGTTGCGTGGAAACGTTCGAATCAACAGCGAACGCGAAGCAGGTCCGTCCAGCCTGGTGCTGCTCGACCGGGAGGGTGTAGACGTAGCGGTCGAGGCGCTGGAAGGCGCCAGTGTGCTGCTGCTCAGCGGTGAGCCAATCGATGAGCCGATCGTCGGCTACGGTCCGTTCGTGATGAACAGCCAGGCGGAGATTGCCGAATCGTTCGATGATTTCCATGCCGGGCGGTTTGGGCAGATGCAGAATGAGAGGGGAGGTGCCGCGCACTGATCCTGTTGATTGGGTGGCCTTGCTGTCCAAGACCACTCGTCGTCAAGTCTGCTAATGCATTCGAACGCTCGGCCCACGCAGGGAATCTTCCACTAAGGTGCTAGAGGATTCCCCGCAAGCTCATTGCCCGGGCGCATGGACTGCTGCCCGAGCATGCGCAATATCAATTGGCGCCCCGCCCGACAAAGGCGTACTTCCAAACAACAGGCCATCCCACAGAGAGGGTCGTACCATGTCGTTGATAGGCGTTTCGATACTAGAGATGCGGCAAATGATCGAACAGGCCTGCTTGCCAGATCGCTGTGAGGTCAGCTGCCCGGACGGCGCCAACCTGACCATCCGCCTGGGCCAGGGCCAGGATCTCGATCAAGGCGTGACCGTCAGCGGGGTCGCCCTGCAAAATCTCAACAGTTGTCGTGATCTGGTCAACCTGGTGGAGCAGCTGCATGCGCTGCGTGACAGCCACCCGGCGCCGCTCAAGGCGATTGCCTGAGCGCACCTGTCGTGCCCCGGTCAGCCCAGGCTGGCCGGGTTCATGCATTCTAGCCGCTGACTAGCAATGCGCAGGTATCAGCCCTGGCAGCCTTAAGTGCGGCCGCAGCTGCCGCTGATCGGCTTATTGCAGTTCCAGCAGCAGGTTCAGGCCACCGTCGCCGCATTTACCCTTGTCGCGGACCACGCCATGGTAACTCTGCCCATCCCAGACAAAGGCCACACTGTGAGCGCGGTCGATCTTGTCGGGCAGTGGGGGGCAAATGTGCAAGCGCAGCCCTGGGCGGCCTTGCAGGTTGAGGGCGGCGAGCTGGCATTGGCATTCCACACTTTGCGCCACGGGGCCGAACAGGGTGTCGCGTACGTAGTCGAGCTGCAGCGAGGCATTGGGGGCGCGGCCAGGCATCTTCATCGGTACATGGCTCCGGTGCAACGGCTCGAAGAACCAGGCGGGTTTGGCATGGCAGGCTCCAGACAGAAGTAGGCGGCTTATCATTCGAAGCTTGCCTGGCCAAGATGTTCAATGTGTTTCATGTGGGTTCATCTTGTTCTGCACTGGGCGGCAGAGGACTGACCCTGTTCAGGCACCTGCCTTACGCAAGGTCAGGTTGATCCGCCGTTCGCCCAGGCGCGGATGAACACCGGGCTTGATCGGTAGCACGCCGTGGAAGCGCAAGCGGTCTTCGCCGCCCCAGACCAGCACATCGCCGTGGCTCAGTGCAATGCGCTGAGCCTTGTCGGCACGCTGCAGGCCGCCAAACAGGAACACCGCCGGTAAACCCAGCGACACCGACACGATCGGTTGGCCGAAATCCTGCTCGTCGCGGTCCTGGTGGAGGCTCAGGCGTGTGCCTGGCAGGTAATGGTTGACCAGGCAGGCATCCGGCTCGAAACCGTCAAACCCGGCCATGGCTGCCGCGTGGGCGGCCAAGGCGAGCAGGACCGGGGGCAGGGCAGGCCAGGGCTGGCCACTGAGTGGGTCGCTGGGGCTGTATCGGTAGCCGTGTTGATCACTCACCCACCCCAACGTACCGCAGTTGGTCAGCCCTACCGCCATGCGCAGCCCTCCTGGGGTGTACATGTGCCGGAACGGCGCGGCACGTAGCACCGGGCGCAGGGCATCGAGCAGCGCCTCGGTTTCGGCCAGGGCGAAGCCGGGCAGCAGCACGGTATGGCTGGCCAGGCGTTGCGGCTGGGGGCCGAACAGGTCGAGGTCGGACTGGATCATGCTGCTGCACATCTTTGATCGGTTTGCCATTGTACCCCGACAGATACACTCCAAGGGCTTGCACATGCCGACCGGATCGAAAGACTGCAGAGGGAGGGGCAACAGAAAAAGGAACCGCGGCACCAGGGAGAGGAGCACCGCGGTTCAAGGGGGAGCGGTTTACTGCTGGGTCACAGTGGCCAGGTTCGCGCTGCCCAGCTGGGTGATGGTGGCGGATTGGGCGACACCGCTCTGGTCGACGAACGCCATGTTGCCCTGGCCTCCCTGGGTCACGTAGGCGACGTTGATGTTGTCAGTCTGTTTGATGGTGGCTTCGTTGCCGCTTCCGTAAAGTTGGTTGGTGTAGCTCTGGTTGCTATAGCCGGACTGGTCGAGGGTGATGGTATTGCCGGTGCCCTGGCTGCTGCCGTAGGCATAGTTGTCGGTACCACGCTGGTCGGCGATCAGAATGTTGTCAGTGCCGTTCTGTTCGAAGTACAGCTCGTTGCTGACGTCATCCTGCTTGGTCGACATCTGGTTGCCTTTACCTGTCTGGGTCAGCGTGGCCAGCTGGTCAGCGCCCTTCTGGGTCAGGTTTACGCCGTTGCCATTGCCGGTCTGGTTGATGGTGGCGTTCTGGTTGGTACCGAACTGGCCACCCATCTTGGCGCCTTTCCAGTTACTGGCGGTGATGCTGTTGCCATTGCCTTGGGTGTTGATGGTGAGGTTGAGGTTTTCACCATTCTGATAGGTGAAATGCAGGTTGTTGTTGCCGGTCTGGGTGATGCTGGTGGTTGAATTGTTGGTCTCGAACTGGTCCGACCAACTGGCGTTGGCATTGCCTTGCTGCGACAGGCTGACCTTGTTGCTGACGCCGAAGCTCTGGTCGATATAGCCTTCGTTCAGCTGGCCGGTCTGGACCACGGAGGCCTGGCTACCCACTTGTGTGTCCTGCCACACTTCCACCGAGTTGCCACCCCCGTATTGACCAATGGCAATGGTGCCACCGGTGCCGTCACGCTGGTCGCCATAGGCCCAGTTGTCGTGGCCATCCTGGTAGATCTGGATATCGCCATCGACATGGTTCAGGTGCTCGGTGGTGCCATAGTTGTCCTGGCCGGTCTGGTTGACGGTGCTGCGATTGTTGCTGCCACCGAAGGTCTGCTCGATGAACGCCTCATTGCGCTGGCCGGATTGCCAGCTGGTGGCTTTGCTGCCTTCCTGGCTGTCCTGCCACACGGTGGATCTATTGCCGACGCCTTGCTGGGTTTGCAGCGATTCGTTGTTCGCCCCTATCGACTGGCTGGCGAAGGCATCGTTGTAACTGCCTGCGGCCTGCTGGGTGATCTGGCTGCCGTTCTCGAACAGTTGCTCAGCGTAGCCGGCGTTGTACTGGCCGGTGGCGCTCTGCTGAATATCGCTGGTGCTTTCGGCTTGCACGGCGAGGTGGTTGTGGCCCTTGCCAGTCTGGTGCTGGGTGGCCGAGGCGAAGGGGGCCTGAGCCTGAAAGACTTCGGCGATGTTTTCCTTGCCGTCCTGGGTCTGGGACGAGGTGCTGTCAGCAGCCATGGCCTGACCTGCGAGGGCCAGGACGATAGCGGCACTGAGCGGAGCGAGCTTGTACATGGTGGTGCCTCCAGGTCTATCGGTATTGGGTGATCTGAACATGCTGGCCATTGCCAGCCTGGGTAACGGAGCTGTTGAGCCCCGAGCCGGACTGCACGATGCTGGCGCTGTTGTCGTTGCCGATCTGCTCGATGGCGGCGCTGTTGCTGCTGCCGCTCTGGCGAATCGACGCGCTGTTGCCATTTCCCTGTTGGCTGATGATGGCCATCAGGTCACTGCCTTCCTGCAAGATGTACGCTTCCTGAGCACCGCCAGACTGGACGATACGGCCCAGCAGAGCCTGACCGTTCTGGTCGAGGGCGGCGCGGTTGCCTGACCCTTGTTGCTCGATCACCGCAGCCTGGCCGGCACCGGCCGGCAGCAGGCGGATGATCACTGGTTCACCGAGGTCGTTGCCGGGTGCGAGGTCGGCATTGTCCATCAGGTCCTCTGCCCAGCAGGCCTGGCCCGCCAGGGCCAGGCAGAGCAACAGGGAGTACAGCCGTTTCATCGAAGCCTCCGGCTTTTACTGCACGATGACGTTGACGGTGCGCGTGGTGCCTTGGCTGGTGGTGATCGTCGCCGTCGGTGCCGCAGTCGGGATGATCGTGGTGCTATTGCTGACCACCAGGCGCCAGCGCCCGGTCAGCGCTACCGTGGCCGTACCCAAGGTCTGGACACCGGTAGTTGTGGTTACCTGCACGGTCACGGTATTGCCGGTAGTCACCGACGAGGTGCCACTGATGTCCCAGTTGTAACGGTTGTTGGAGCGCGCCGTTACTGTGGCTGTCGTGACAGCGAAGGTTTCAGCGGCAGGCCGAGGCGACACGTTGACGGTGACCGTACCTGGGGTGGACAGCCCCCCCAGCGAGTCACGTGCCTGGTAGGTGAAGGTGGTGGTGAAGGCTGTGGTTACAGTGGCCGGTGGGGTATAGGTTACGGTCGTGCCGTCGGTGCTGACCGTGCCACGGCCGGCTGCCGGTTGGGTGATGTTGGTCACGCTCAGCGGCACGTTGCCTTCCGGGTCGGTGTCGTTGGCCAGCACGTTGATGGTCAATGGCACGCCCAGGGTGGCGACGGTCTCCGGGTTGGCAGTCGGTGCCTGGTTAGGCGCGACGTTGATGGTGACCGTGGCCGGTTCCGACTTCAGGCCCTTGGCATCCATCGCCCGGTAGCTGAAGGTGGCTACCAGCGGTTGTGTGGCCCCGCTCGGCGGCGTGTAGGTCACCGAGGTGGTGCCGTTCATCACGACGCCGCCAAGGCCGGTTCCGGGTTGGGTCAGGTCGCTGATGGTCAGCGGCACGTCGCCATCCGGGTCGCTGTCGTTCAGTAGCAGGTTGAGTGTGATCGGGACACCGACACTGGTGTTGCCGACATCGGCCTGGGCCAGCGGTGGCTGGTTGGCGGCCTCGACCGGGGCGTTGCCGACCACGATCACCGGCTCCACATCGCTACCGCCATGGGCAGACTTGACCGTGACGGTGGCGGGCGGTTGAGCCAGGTCGTTGACCGTGATGCTTTGCAGCGTGCCCGATTTCGACATGCGGCCGTAGCCTTGGGCGAGCAGGTCGGGGACCACGACTTCATCACTGGAGCTGGCCTCGATCAACAGACGTTTGTTGGCCCAGTCATAGCGTGCGGTGCTGACTTTGACCACGTCGCTGAGCTTGCTCGAGAGTGCAGTCGGCTGGGTGCCGCCGACTGCATTGCTGGCGGTGACAACCACCACCGCTGGCGGCACCGACTGGTTGAACTGCTGGCTGAAGAACAAACCGTTGTTGTCCGAAGTCAGGGTGAACTGACACGGCGAAGGCGGCGTGCCGATCAGTGCCAGGCCATTGCGCATACACAGGCTGGCCTCATTCGGGGCCTTGGCGAACACTTCCACGCGGGTGCCGCTGCCGTTGCGCGAGTACGTGGCTCGCTCCAGGGTGACCGGGGTTTGTGCCCGCTGGTCCAGCACCTTGCCAGACACTGTGAACGTGTTGGTCTGAATGGTGCCAGCGGGCCCTTCGATGCGCACGAAGTTGGTATTGAAGGGGCTACCGGTTACCGCTTCGGTGATATTGGGGTCGCCGATGTAGGTTTCGGTGGTACCAGTGTCAGGGTTGACCTCTGTATACGGCCCGCCAACCCCCTTCAGCCAAGGGCCGATCGCACCCTCCAGCGCCCCCTGGAAGTTGCCCGGAGCGCCAATGCCTATGTCCCGCGTGATGTTGATCGCACGACGTCCTGCCGTGGTGACGTTGACCGTCTCCACCCCGTAAGGGTGCGTGATGGTGTAGGTGCCGGTGCGTGGGACCGAAGCACGGATACGGATGCGCGCGAAACTTTGCTGATCACCGTCTACCGGGTTTTCAGCAGCGAAGGCTGCCTCTAAACCGGCAACGTAGACCTCCAGCTCATAACCGCTGTTACCTACTTGTGGTATCGAGGTTTCGGCCAGGAACCAGAACATCTCCGGTGGCCAGTTATCTGGAAATACCAGCGGCAGGGCATCGTCATAGACACCGGGCTCGGGCAACAAGGTGCACATGTAGGCCGGCGCCCCTGGCGCGCCTGGCGCACGGGTGCTGGTGGCACGTGACTGGCACAGCTCCAGGGATTGGTCGAGGCTGTCCTTGTACCACATCGGATAGCCACCTGTGGCGAAGGTGTAGGGCCCCGGGTCGACATCAGACAGCGCGGCGAATGCGGCGCTGGTAACGGTAAGAGAGAAACCGGCGGCCAACAGCGCACGGCGCGACCAAGTGTTCATGCTGCCTCCTTGAAGGCTGAGCCTTTGTCTGTTCATGGCACCAGCACCACGTCTTCGGTGTCGCTGCCACCGTTGGCGCTGGTGACCTGCACCTTGGCCGGCGGAATGGGCGAGAAGGTCATGCTCAACGTCTTCACGGCGCCGGTACCGCCCAGGTTGCCGATCAACGTGCCGTTGCCGGTATGTGCGGTAAGTACTGGAGGGGTGGTTTCGTCACTCGTGTTGGCCACCAAGGTCAGCTCGCCGGTGGACAAGCGGTACTGGGCCTGTGTGATGGTGACCAGGTCGGTCAGTGGCATGTTGCTGGTGGTCAGGCTGCTGGTGGGGACCGCCACGCTGTTGTCAGCGGACAGTGTCACGATGGTTCCGGCCGCCGGGTTGAGGGCTGACTGTGCGTACCAGGCGCCGGTGCCGTTGGCCTCGGTGAGGCCAAGGTTGGGCGTTTGGCTGGTCAGGGTGACGCTTGCCGGTGGCGGCGGGGCCAACACGAATATGTCTTGCTGGGCGATCAGGTCGCCGTTCTCGGTATGCCTTGAGTAAGTGCTGCGTTGTGGCATCAGCGGGGTTGGCAGGGCCACTTCGGAAAGCTTGCCGGAGACAGCGAACAGCTCGGTGCGCAGGTCGATGCCACCAGGGCCTTCGATGCGTACGTAATTGGTGTTGAATGGGCTGCCGGTGACCTGCTCTTCCAGGTTCGGGTCGCCGATGAAGCGCTCGTTGCCTTCGGTGTAGGGGCCGTTGACACTGCGCAGGAACGGCCCGACATCGCCCTTGAGTGCGCCGGTGAAGTCGCCTGCGCCGGCGATGCCGATGTCGCGGGTCATGTTGATCGCCCGGCGTCCTGCAGCGGGTACATCGAACACTTCAACGCCATAGGGGTGGGTGACCACGTAGGTGCCCGCGGTGGGGACGTCGACCCGAATACGGACTCGGGCAAAGCTGACCTGGTCACCCTCGACAGGTTCCTCGGCGGCGAATGCCGCTTCGATCGCCGTGCCGTAGCTGAGGTCGATGCCACGGGCGGCGTCGACGATTGCAGCGTCGGCGGTGAACCAGAACGCTTCGTCAGGGAAGTTGGTGGGGAAGACGATGGGTTGGGTATCGTCGAACACACCAGGCGTGGGCAGCAGCGTGCACATGTATGAGGGTGCGTCAGGCGCGCCGGCGACCCGGGAGCTGACGGCCTTGGTCAGGCACAGGTCGAGGGTTCGACCGTGGCTGTCCTGGTACCAGGCGGGGAAGCCGCCGTTGGCAGGAACGTAAGCGCCTGGATCGACAGCGTTCAAGGCGGCCTGCGCCGGGAGCTGGAGCATGCTGGCGAAAATCGCCACTGCCAGCGGGTGGGGTATCGGTCGGTGCATGAGTCAATTCCTCCTGCAAACGGGCCCATGGACTTGGGGCGTCTGGGAGGACATCGGCAAGAGCTGTGCCAATATCTGAGGTCTGCGTTGCAGGCCTTGTGGGGCAAGGGTTCGAACCTCTCAGCAGGGTATTTTGCGAGCGGCTGGCGGTGGGCTGCGTTCCCCCAAGGTTGGGGGATTTGGGGGCGGTAATTTCAACCCGATTTGCGGCGCAAAGTCGAGTTCTGAACTCAGATCATGCAGTAGGCGCGGCCGGTTATTCTTGCAATCTGGAACCGCGTCCTTGGAGGTTAAGCCGGGTGGGAAGGTAAGAATGAAACCGGTTTCAAAACCTTTCTGAACGCGCTAGATTATTCGGCTGTCTTCTTGATGGCCTATCAAGATCACCTCTCAATTGAAAATCAGATGGCGCTTATCAAGGCCACCCCAAAGCCGATGAGGATTCGCAATGCCTGAGCATGCCCCAGACAACCCGCGCAGGGATTTTCTGCGCAAGACCTTGACTCTGATCCCTGTCGTTACAGTGGCCAGTACAGGGCTTGGCGTGGGCGCCAGCCAACTGCTTGCGGCCCCGCAACCGCATCAGCAACCGAAAGTGCCGGCTACGCCGCCTGCGGGCAATTATCAACCGACATTCTTCAGCGCCGAAGAATGGGCTTTTTTACAAGCTGCCGTTTCCCGCATCATCCCGGCCGATGAGCTTGGCCCAGGGGCACTCGAAGCGGGCGCCGCCGAATTTATCGACAGGCAAATGAACACCCCCTACGCGACTGGCGCACAGTGGTACATGCAAGGGCCGTTCAACGCCGACGCCCCGCCCGAGCTGGGCTACCAGTTGCAGCTCAGCCCGCAACAAATCTACCGCCTGGGCATCGCTGCCGTGGATGGCTGGTGCAAGGCCAATGGCGGACAGGTTTTTGCTGCGCAAGATAGCGCTACCCAGGACCGCATTCTCAGTACGTTGGAGGCAGGAGAGGTGGTTTTCGAAACCGTTCCGGCCAAGGTGTTCTTCAGCCTGCTGGTGCAAAACACGCGCGAAGGGTTCTTCTGCGACCCGATTCATGGCGGCAACAAAGGCATGGTCGGCTGGACCCAGATCGGCTTCCCCGGCGCCCGCGCCGACTTCATGGACTGGGTCGAGCGCAACGAGCCTTACCCGTTCCCGGCTGTATCGATTCGCGGCGAGAGGGCCTGAGGCATGGCGACTGTGTTGAACAAAGTGGATGCGGTGATCGTCGGCTTCGGCTGGGCCGGTGCGATCATGGCCAAGGAGCTGACCGAGGCCGGGCTGCACGTGGTAGCCCTGGAGCGGGGGCCGATGCAGGATACCTACCCCGAAGGCAGCTACCCGCAGGTGATCGATGAGCTGACCTACAGCGTGCGCAAGAAGCTGTTCGTCGATGTATCGAAAGAAACCGTCACTGTCCGTCATAGCGTGCATGATGTGGCATTGCCCAATCGCCAGCTGGGCGCATTCCTGCCGGGCAAGGGCGTGGGGGGCGCGGGCCTGCACTGGTCGGGTGTGCACTTCCGGGTCGACCCCGTCGAGCTGCGCCTGCGCAGCCACTATGAAGAGCGCTACGGGCGTACGTTCATTCCCGAAGGCATGACCATCCAGGACTTCGGGGTCAGTTACGAAGAGCTGGAGCCCTATTTCGACTTTGCCGAAAAGGTCTTTGGCACTTCAGGCCAGGCCTGGACCGTCAAAGGCCAGGTGGTCGGTGAAGGGAAGGGCGGCAACCCCTATGCGCCGGACCGTTCCAACCCGTTCCCGCTGCCCGCGCAGAAGAACGTTGTATCGGCAAGGCTGTTTGAAAAGGCTGCCACCAGCCTGGGCTACAAACCTTACAACCTGCCGTCAGCCAACACCTCAGGGCCATACACCAACCCCTACGGGGCGCAGATGGGGCCGTGCAACTTCTGCGGTTTTTGCAGTGGCTACGTGTGCTACATGTACTCCAAGGCCTCGCCCAACGTGAACATCCTGCCGGCGCTGCGTCAGGTGCCCAACTTCGAGTTGCGGCCCAATGCCCATGTGCTGCGGGTGAACCTGGACGACCGCAAGCGCAAGGCCACCGGCGTGACCTACATCGATGCCCAGGGGCGCGAGGTGGAGCAGCCGGCAGAGCTGGTGATTCTGGCGGCTTTCCAGTTCAACAACGTGCGTCTGATGCTGCTTTCCGGCATTGGCAAACCTTATGATCCGGTGAAGAACGAGGGTGTGGTCGGGCGTAACTTCGCCTATCAGAACATGGGGACAGTCAAGGCGTTCTTCGACAAGGACACCTACACCAACAACTTCATCGGCGCGGGTGGCAATGGCATTGCCATCGACGATTTCAACGCCGACAACTTCGACCATGGCCCGCACGGCTTCGTCGGCGGTTCGCCAATGTGGGTGAACCAGGCCGGCAGCCGGCCGATTGCCGGTACCTCCAACCCGCCGGGCACGCCGGCCTGGGGCAGTGCCTGGAAGAAAGCCACGGCCGATTACTACACCCACCAGGTGTCAATGGACGCCCACGGCGCCCATCAGTCCTACCGTGGCAATTACCTGGACCTGGACCCCACCTACCGCGATGCCTACGGCCAGCCGCTGCTGCGCATGACGTTCGACTGGCAGGAAAACGACATCAAGATGAACCAGTTCATGGTCGACAAGCTGAGCAAGATCGCCCAAGCGATGAACCCCAAGGCCATTGCCGTGCTGGGCAAGCAGGTCAAGGACCACTTCAACACCACCCGTTACCAGACCACCCACCTGAACGGCGGGGCAATCATGGGCACCGACCCCAAAACCAGTGCACTGAATCGCTACCTGCAAAGCTGGGACGTACACAACGTGTTCGTTCCGGGGGCTTCGGCGTTCCCGCAGGGGCTGGGTTACAACCCGACCGGGCTGGTGGCCGCGCTCACGTACTGGTCGGCCCGCGCCATCCGTGAGCAGTACCTGAAAAACCCCGGTCCGTTGGTCCAGGCTTGAGGAGCGATGAGCATGAAGACACTGTTGATCGCCACCCTGGTGCTGGGCGCCGGTGCGGCTGCACAGGCCGTAGCGAATGACGATGCGCAAGTACGCCTGGGCGAGTACCTGGCCCGCGCCGGTGACTGCGTGGCCTGCCATACCGCCAAAGACGGCAAGCCCTTTGCCGGCGGGTTGCCGATGGAAACGCCGATTGGCACGGTGTACTCCACCAACATCACCCCGGCGGCCAGTGGCATTGGCCAGTACAGCTTCGAAGACTTCGACAAGGCCGTGCGCAGGGGGATCGGCAAGGACGGCAGTACGCTCTATCCGGCCATGCCATACCCGTCGTATGCGCGGGTCAGCGAGCAGGACATGCAGGCGCTCTACGCCTATTTCATGAAGGGCGTGGAGCCTGTCGAGCAGGCGAACAAGGCCTCTGACATTCCCTGGCCGCTGAGCATGCGCTGGCCGCTGGCAATCTGGCGCGGCCTGTTCGCGCCAGAGGCCAAGCCCTGGCAGGCATCCGCGACAGCCGACCCTGTTGTGAGCCGCGGTGCGTACCTGGTCGAGGGCCTTGGGCATTGTGGCGCTTGTCATACGCCGCGGGCACTGACCATGCAGGAAAAGGCCCTGAGCGCGGCCGATGGCGAGCAGTTTCTGGCCGGCAGCGCGCCGCTGGAAGGCTGGGTTGCCAAGAACCTGCGTGGCGATCACAAGGACGGCCTGGGCAGTTGGAGCGAAGCGCAGTTGGTGCAGTTTCTCAAGACTGGGCGCAGTGATCGCAGCGCCGTGTTCGGCGGCATGAGCGATGTGGTCGAGCACAGCATGCAGCACATGAGTGATGCCGACTTGACCGCGATCGCCCGCTACCTGAAAACCCTGCCGCCGAGCAATCCGGATGACCAGCCGCATGTCTACGACAAGCAGGTCGCGGATGCGCTATGGAAGGGTGACGACAGCAAGCCTGGGGCGGCGGTGTACATCGACAACTGCGCGGCCTGCCACCGCACCGACGGGCAGGGCTACACCCGCGTGTTCCCGGCCTTGGCCGGCAACCCGGTGGTGCAGACGGCGGATGCCACGTCGCTGATCCATGTGGTGCTTGCCGGTGGCACGGTACCGGCAACGCACACTGCGCCGTCGAACTTCACCATGCCGGCTTTCGGCTGGCGCCTGAGCGACCAGGAGGTTGCCGAGGTGGTGAATTTCATTCGCAGCAGTTGGGGTAACCAAGGCAGTGCCGTCACGGCCGGTGACGTGAAGTCGCTTCGCTGACGTGTTTTTCTGCGCCCTCGCCCGTAGGAGCGGGTTTACCCGCGAACACGGGCGAAGCCCGTGCCATCCCCTAACGTAATCAGATTCCAGGGTAAGCCCTGTTCCATAGATATAAATCTAAAAATATCAATAATTTATGCAATATTATTAATGCGATTTAACATTTACTGAATTCGCGCCCGACCAACGGCCTGTTGACGAACCCGCGCATTTTTGCTGTATTGAAACCGGTTTCATCCCCATTAAAACAATCATAAGGAAAACCCATGACCGACGCGCCTGCCCATACCCGCGAACGGGTCACCATCAGCGAAGTGGCGCGTGTTGCTGGCGTTTCCAAAGCCACCGTCTCCCGTTACATTGGTGGCGACCGCCAATTGCTGGCCGAAGCCACGGCCAAGCGGCTGGAAGAGGTCATCGAACGCCTCGGCTATCGCCCCAACCAGATGGCTCGCGGCCTCAAGCGCGGCCAGACGCGACTGATCGGCATGCTGGTGGCCGATATCCTCAACCCCTATTCAGTGGCCGTGATGCACGGCGTGGAAACCGCCTGCCGTCAACATGGTTACAGCCTGGTGGTGTGCAACACCAACCGCGACGACGAGCAGGAGCGTCACCACCTGGTGGCCCTGCAGAGCTACAACGTCGAAGGGTTGATCGTGAACACGCTCGGTCACCACCCCGGCGAACTGCTCAACCTGCAGCGTGACATCCCCATGGTGCTGGTCGACCGCCAATTGCCCGAGCTGAATGTGGACCTTGTCGGCCTGGACAATGCCGACGCAGTCGAGCAGGCCCTCGACCACCTGCAGGCCCAGGGCTACCGCGACATCCTGGCGGTCAGCGAACCCCTCGATGGCACCAGTTCACGCCTGGAGCGGGTGCAGGCGTTCGGCGCGTCGATCAGCCGCCGGCCAGGCATGCGTCAGCAGGTACTTGAAATCAGCGCAGAGCTGCAGGGCCAGTTGGCTTCGTTTCTTGCCCACAGTGGCCATGGTCCGCAAGCCATCTTCACCTTCAACGGCGTTGCCACCTTGGCGGTGACCCGGGCCCTGCTCGAGGCCGGGCGCAACCTGGTTGCCGATGTCGGGCTGATCGCCCTCGACGACCTCGACTGGTACCCCTTGGTTGGCAAAGGCATTACCGCACTGGCCCAGCCCACCGAGCGTATCGGCGTGGCGGCATTCGAAAGCCTGCTCGGTCGTTTGCGCGGCGATAGCGGCGCAGCACGGCGCATCGACTTCAAAGCCAACCTGATCATTCGCGGTTCAACCCAACCCCAGTAAGAAACAGCAGGTTTGTGCCTGCTGCTGTTGATCAAAAAATGAAACCGGTTTCATAAGGACAAGAACAATGCACGCGAACCCCGTTTCCATCAGTCTCTCCAGCTACGGCGCCGACTTTGTGCGCCAACGTGGCCAGGAGCAGTTTCTGGACCTGCTGGCCGCCGCTGGCGTCAGCCGCGTCGAACTGCGCGAAGAATTGTTCGCCAGTGCACCGGACGCCGCTGCGCTGGGTAGGGTCATTGCCGCGCTGCGCCTGGAATGCCTGTACTCCACCCCCCTTGAACTGTGGACCGCGCAAGGCGTGCCCGACCCGCTACTGGTGCAGAAGCTGGAAATTGCCCGGTCGCTTGGCGCGGTGGCGCTGAAGGTTTCCCTGGGGCACTTCGATGAGCACTGCGATGTGACGGCCCTGGCGTCGCTGCTGCCTGCGCATGGGCCTCTGTTGCTGGTGGAAAACGATCAGACCGCACAAGGTGGCAGGCTCGAACCGATGCTGCAGTTCTTCCAGCGCGTCGACCCGCTTGGGCTGCGCCTGGGTATGACGTTCGATATCGGTAACTGGCAGTGGCAGGGTGAGCCTGCGCGGCAAGCTGCAAGGCAGCTAGGCCGTTGGGTGCGCTATGTGCATTGCAAGGCCGTGCAACGTCGGGCCGATGGCCGTCTGGTTGCCATACCGCCGCAAGCGGCGGACCTGCAGGAGTGGGCAGCGCTGATGGCCGAGTTCGCGCCGGGCGTGGTGCGCGCTGTCGAGTACCCACTGGTGGGCGACGACCTGCTGGCGCTGACCCGGGTCCAGGTACGTCACCTGTCTGCACTGGGCGCGGCGCAGGAGTTGGACCATGCATGAACATGACGTGCTGTGTTTTGGCGAGACCATGGCCATGTTCGTTGCCGAGCAGGCCGGCGACCTGGCCGCTGTCGGCCAGTTCGGCAAACGCATCGCCGGCGCCGACAGCAACGTGGCGATCGGCCTGGCGCGGCTGGGTTTCAAGGTACGCTGGCTGAGCCGGGTTGGTGACGATTCGCTGGGCCGTTTCGTGCTCGACAGCTTGCGCGGCGAAGGCCTGGACTGTTCCGGCGTCGAGGTGGATGCCAACTACCCGACGGGTTTTCAGCTCAAGGCCCGCAGCGATGATGGCAGCGACCCGGCAGTGGAGTACTTTCGCCGCGGTTCGGCGGCCAGCAGGCTGTCACCTGCGATGTTGAGCCCCGTTTGGCTGCAGGCTCGCCACGTGCACGCTACCGGTATTCCGCTGGCGTTGTCGGACAGCTGTCGGGCGCTTTCCCACGCGCTGCTGGACGAGATGCGCGCAGCCGGGCGAAGCCTATCGTTCGACCCCAACCTGCGTCCCTCGCTGTGGCCCGATCAAAGCAGCATGGTGCGTGAAATCAATGCCCTGGCGGCCAAGACCGACTGGGTTTTACCGGGGTTGGAAGAGGGGCGGTTGTTGACCGGTCAGCACACCCCGGCTGATATCGCCGCGTTCTATCTGGACCAAGGGGTGGAGCTCGTGGTGATCAAGCTGGGCGACGCTGGCGCCTACTTCCGCAGCGCCAAGGGCGAAGGGCAGGTAGCCGCCGTGCCAGTCAGCCGCGTGGTGGACACCGTCGGTGCAGGTGATGCCTTTGCCGTCGGTGTGCTTAGCGCGCTACTGGAGGGCCGTCCGATAGTCGAGGCGGTAGCGCGTGGCAACTGGTGCGGCAGCCGTGCCGTGCAATCGCGGGGCGACATGGAAGGGTTGCCGCTGCGCCATGAACTGGAGGCCTACGACCTGCGCAGAAGCGCATGAGCCGACCCCGAATCACCTGTTGCAACAAAAACAACAAGCTCAGGAGAAACAAACCATGCAAAGCCAAAGCCTGGCACCTCGCCGCTGGTGGTACATCATCCCGATTGTGTTCGTCACCTACAGCCTGGCGTACCTGGACCGCGCCAATTACGGCTTCGCCGCTGCCTCCGGCATGGCCGAAGACCTGCATATCACCCCGGTGATGTCTTCGCTGTTGGGGGCGCTGTTCTTTCTCGGTTACTTCTTCTTCCAGGTGCCTGGTGCCATCTACGCTGAAAAGCGCAGCGTGAAGAAGCTCATCTTCGTCTGCCTGATCCTGTGGGGCGGCCTTGCCACGCTTACCGGCATGGTCAGCAACGTCTACATGCTGATTGGCATCCGCTTCCTGCTCGGGGTGGTGGAGGCTGCGGTCATGCCGGCCATGCTGGTGTACCTGTGCCATTGGTTCACCCGGGCCGAGCGTTCGCGCGCCAACACTTTCCTGATGCTGGGCAACCCGGTGACCATTCTGTGGATGTCGGTGGTGTCGGGTTACCTGATCAAGCATTACGACTGGCGCTGGATGTTCATCATCGAAGGCTTGCCCGCTGTGATCTGGGCGTTCTTCTGGTGGCGCCTGGTGGATGACCGCCCGGCCCAGGTGAAGTGGCTGAGCGAGCAGGAGAAGGCCGCCCTGGCGCAGGCGCTGGCTGCCGAGCAGCAGGGTATCAAGCCTGTGAAGAACTACCGCGAAGCGTTTCGCTCGCCGCAGGTGATCATCCTGGCGCTGCAGTACTTCTGCTGGAGCATCGGCGTGTATGGCTTCGTGCTGTGGCTGCCATCGATTCTCAAGCAGGCGGCGAACGTCGATATCGTGCAGGCCGGCTGGCTGGCCTCGGTGCCCTACCTGGCGGCGGTGCTGGCGATGGTGGGCGTGTCCTGGGCGTCGGACCGCCTGCAAAAGCGCAAGCGCTTCGTCTGGCCGCCGCTGCTGATTGCCGCCGTGGCGTTCTATAGCTCTTACGCCTTGGGCAGCGAGCATTTCTGGCTGTCTTATGCATTGCTGGTGCTTGCTGGTGCCTGCATGTACGCACCTTATGGCCCGTTCTTCGCGATCGTGCCCGAAATCCTGCCGGCCAACGTCGCAGGCGGCGCCATGGCGCTGATCAACAGCATGGGGGCGCTGGGCTCGTTTGGCGGTTCGTGGCTGGTGGGTTACCTCAATGGGGCTACGGGCGGGCCCGGCGCCTCTTATCTGTTCATGTGCGGTGCGCTGCTGACGGCAGTGGCGCTTACCGCTGCGCTCAATACTTCCCAGACCTCTGGCCGGGCAAAGCGCGATAGCTCGCGTCTGGCCATGAACCATTAGGAAACCCGCAATGAAGAAGCGAATCGTCCTGTATAAACGCCTGTCCGGCGACCTGATGGCACGCCTGCAAGATCGCGTCGAGGTGACCTGGGTGGATACTACCCAGCCCGATGGCCTGGCCCGCCTGCGCGATGCGTTACCGGGGGCGCACGGGTTGCTGGGGGCCAGCCTGCGCCTGGATGCCAGCCTGCTCGACCTTGCCCCGCAACTGGAAGTGGTGTCGAGCGTTTCGGTAGGCGTGGACAACTACGACATTGCTGAACTCAGCAGGCGTGGTGTGATGCTCACCAACACGCCCGACGTGTTGACCGAAACCACCGCGGACACAGGCTTTGCCTTGATCCTGGCTACCGCCAGGCGGGTGGTGGAGCTGGCGAACTGGGTGCGTGACGGCCGCTGGCAGGCCAACCTGGGGCCAGCGCATTTTGGCAGTGATGTACACGGCAAGACGCTGGGCATCGTCGGCATGGGCCGCATTGGCGAGGCCCTGGCCCGGCGCGCGGCCGCGGGCTTTGGCATGCGCGTGCTGTATCACAGCCAGCGTGCCAAGCCCGAGGTGGAAGCACGCTATGGCGCATGCCAGTGCAGCCTGGATAAGCTGTTGCAGCAGGCAGATTTCGTTTGCCTGACGGTGCCGTTGAGCGCCAGCACCGAAGGGCTGATAGGCGCACGGGAACTTGCGTTGATGAAGCCAGAGGCAATTCTGGTGAACATCTCACGCGGTCGCGTGGTGGATGAGCAGGCGCTGATCGATGCGCTGCGGGCCAGGCGCATCCGCGGTGCGGGGCTGGACGTGTTCGTGCATGAGCCGCTGCCGGCCGACTCGCCGCTGTTGCAGCTGGATAACGTGGTAGCGACCCCGCACATCGGCTCGGCGACCGAGGACACCCGCCAGGCCATGGCGCGTTGCGCGGTGGACAACCTGCTCAGCGCGCTGGCCGGTGAGCGGCCGGTAAACCTGGTCAACGGCTGACGCGACCCCGTTCCCACAGGGGCCGCGCAGCCTTTGAAACGATCAGCGGCAGTTACCTGCCTTGCGATAGCCTGCTGCCTGCGCTTCACCTTCGTTAGCGAAGGTGACCTGATTCTTCGCTGCAACCTGGTTGTAGCTCGGGCAGCCGACTGACAGGTGATAGACGTGGCTGTTGCGGTTGCCAAGCACGGCGCCGACCGAACCGGCGCTGGCCAGGCTTGGTTTGGCCTCAGGCTTGGCCGCTTTTACCGGCACCGTCTGTGCCACGCCGCTGCCAACCGGCTTGTAGCCGGCAGTCCACTTGCGTTCGCCGCTTACAAACGGGTTGCCATGGCCCATGATCGCGGCAATGCGCCGGTCGCGTTCTTTCTCCCAGGCCGACACCGGGTGTTGCTTGTCCCAGGCCATCAGCAACTGTTGCTGTTGGCGCGACATGTTCAGCTTGTAGCGGTCGAACATGTAGAAGGTGGTGCGGGCCACCAGGCCTTTGACTTCGTCACGCGGTTCGGCGGTGCGCTGGACGAAATCGACCTTGGTGGTGCATTGGCCGTATTCGCCGGTATTGCCAGTGACCATGCCGTAGTTGAAGTTGCTGCGGTCACCGTTGACCTCACCCACGGCCGGGTAAAGGTTGAACAGGTCGGCCTCCATGGCGCGGAATACCGGGTCGTTGTCCACGCAGTGCTCACGGCCGCCGTTCTTCCAGCACTGGCGCTGGTTGCCGAAGGTATGGGCGGGCACGATGTGTTCCCACTCGGTGCGCTCGGCGCGGTTCTGCTGCTTGCGCGTCTGGTAACCACACGAGGCGGCATCGATGCGCCCGCCAGACTTGCCCACCCAGGTCCATTTGCAACCGCAGTACAGGTCACCCATGGCACTGCTGGCCTGGTCCAGATAAACCTTCTGCTTGGCCACCACCTTGGCTTCGGTGAAGGTGGCCGGCGGGTTGGCCAAGGCGGGGAGGGTAAAGGAAAATAATAAGGTTATGGCGTAAAGCAGTGATTTCATGGGGAAAACATATTTCAGGTTGGGCCGCGCATTGTAATGGTTTCCGCGAGGCTGACCAGCTCGCGGACCCATACCAACTGCCGCAAGCCCGCGCTATTTGAAGCCGGTGACCGCGTGGGGAACGTAAGGGGCCTGCAAGCGCACCACCTCGTCTTCGCTCAGCTGCAGTGACAGTGCGCCCAGAGCATCGTCCAGGTGGGCGGGCTTCGAGGCGCCGACGATAGGGGCGCTAACACCGGCCTTACCCAGCACCCAGGCCAGCGCAACCTGGGCCATCGGCACACCCCGTTCGCTGGCGATCTGCTCGACCACATCGATTACCCGGCCATCCTCCACCTCGGTCTTTTCATAGAACGACTGCCCGGACACATCGGTGCGCGTGCGCTCGGTCTGCTGCCCATGCGGCCGGGTCAGGCGGCCGCGCGCCATCGGGCTCCAGGGCATCAGGCCGATGCCTTGATCCAGGCACAGCGGAATCATCTCTCGCTCTTCTTCGCGGTAGATCAGGTTGAGGTAGTTCTGCATCGACACGAAGCGACTCCAGCCGTGGCTGGCGGCTACCTGCTGGGCCTTGGCGAACTGCCAGGCATACATCGACGATGCGCCGATGTAGCGCGCCTTGCCGGCCTTGACCACATCATGCAGGGCTTCCATGGTTTCCTCGATGGGAGTGTGGTAGTCCCAGCGGTGGATCTGGTACAGGTCGACGTAGTCTGTGCCCAGGCGGCTGAGGCTGGCGTCGATGTTGGCCATGATCGCCTTGCGTGACAAGCCTTGCTCATTGGGCCGGCTGGCGCCTTCCCACATGTTGGCAGGGAAGAACACCTTGGTGGCGATCACGGTTTCTTCGCGGCGGGTAAACTCCTTCAGGAGTTTGCCGAGGATGATTTCCGAGGTGCCGGCGGAATAGCTGTTGGCAGTGTCGAAGAAGTTGATGCCTTGCTCGACGGCGTGGCGAATGATTGGCCGGCTGGCGTCTTCGCCCAAGGTCCAGGGATGAGTGCCCGCGTCGGGTTCACCGAAGGTCATGCAGCCCAGGCACAGCCTTGAAATGTCCAGCCCGGTGCTACCCAGCTTTACGTACTGCATCGTCGTCTCCTTCAAGGGCGTGAGTGATGGAGTTAGCCTAACGCTGGAAGACTTGGGCGAAAATTCCGTATTGATGCATTTGCCATCTGCAAGAATTCACAAGCGCAGCAGCGGCCGGACCTGCTGCTGGAGGAAGTCGGTAACCGCCTTGATCCGCGGTGTGGCGCGTACGTCTTCATGCACTGCCAGCCAGATCTCGATGCTCATGGTCTGTTCGGCGCTGCCTGCTTGCTTCAGGCCGTGTTCCTGTGCCATGAACGCGGGCAGGCAGGCGATACCGATGCCGCCGGCACAGGCTTGGGCCTGGATGCGCAGGTCATTGCTGTGCAATGCGAACGGCTGTTGGCCGGCCTGGAGGTTGAGCCATTGCTGTTGTGGTGAACGGGCCTGGGACTCGTCGTAGCCGATGTAGCGCCTTGCCGTTGCGCTGGCCAGGTAACCGGGCGACGCGTACAGCCGGTAATCCAGGTGCCCCAGCAGGCTGACCACCAGGGTTGGCTCTGTCGGCCTGGCCAGGGCGATGCTGATGTCAGCTTCGCGGCGGGCCAGGGATGCCCTGGATTTGCTGCCTACCAGCTTCAGGCGCAGTTGTGGGTAGCGCTGGTACAGCTCGCCCAGGCGCCGGGCGACGATACTGCCCAGCAGCGCCGGTGGTGCCGAGAGCACCACTTCGCCTTCCACTGCCTGTTGGCCGGCGCTGGCGAAATGCTCCAGGGCAAAAGAGGACATGGCCATCTGTTCGGCGAGTTCCGCCACACGTTGGCCTTCGTGGGTGAGGGCATAGGCGCGGGGGCGCCGGTCAACCAGCTTGAGCTTGAGCGAAGCTTCGAGCGAGGCGATGCGCCGGGCCACGGTGGCGTGGTCGACACCCAGGGTCTTGGCGGCGGCCGACAGCGAGCCGGCCGAGCTGAAGGCGGAGAAATGGCGCAGGTCTTCCCAATCGAACATGAATGACTCGGCAGTGGCGGGTGCATAACGGGGTAGGGTAACCCTTTATGACCATGCCGGCTTCAATGCCCGCCTTTCATCCGCCGCGCCACCAGGTAGATGCCCAGGCCTACCAGCGCAGTCGCGGCGCCGATGTACCCGGTGCTGGTCCAGCCCATACCCGCAGTAATCGCCATGCCTCCCAGCCATGGCCCCAGGGCATTGGCCAGGTTGAACGCCGCATGGTTCGACGCCGCTGCCAGGCTTGGCGCTTCATGGGCAATGTCCATGAGGCGAATTTGCAGCGGTGCCGCCAGGGCGATCATGGTACCCACCAGGCCGATGCCCAGCAGCAGGCTCCACAGCGCCTGGGCGGCGAAGGTAAAGAACAGCAACACGGCAATCGACCACACCAGTACCAGCCCCACGGCGCGGAACTGCAGGCGGTCGAACAGCTTGCCGCCCGCGATGTTGCCGACGATACCGCCCACGCCGAACGCTGCCAGACCGAACGGAATCCACTGTGGCGACACCTGGGTCACTTGCAGCATGGTCGGTGCCAGGTAGCTGAACACGCAGAACATGCCGGCAAAACCGATCGAAGCGATGGCCAGCGCCATCCAGACCTGTGGGAGGGCAAAGGCCTGTAGTTCCTTGCGCGGGTCGCTGCGTGTTTCGTCGTGGCGCTGGGGCACGAAACGCCAGACCAGGGCGATGGTGCACAGGGCGATCGCGCCGACCAGCACGAATGCCGAACGCCAGCCGAAGTACTGGCCCAGGAAGGTGGCAACCGGGTTGCCGAGCAACATGGCCAAGGTCAGGCCCATCATCACCCGGGCAACGGCCCCCGCGCGCTGATCCTTGGCCACCATGCTCGAGGCCACCACTGCGGCAATGCCGAAGTAGGCACCGTGGGGCAGGCCGCTGATGAAACGAAATGTGACCAGGCCACCGAACGAGGGGGCAAAGGCAGTGGCCAGGTTGCCCACGGCATACAGCAGCATCAACAGCAGCAGCATGTGCTTGCGCAGCAGTTTGGCACCGAGAATGGCCAGTGTCGGAGCGCCAACCATCACCCCCAGCGCATAAGCGCTGATGGCATGACCCACCTGCGGCTCGCTCAACTGCAAATTGCTGGCAATGTCGGGCATCAGGCCCATGATGGCGAATTCGCCGGTGCCGATGGCAAAGCTGCCCAGTGCCATGGCAGCTTCCATCTTGGCGACGGTGCTTTTACTGGGTAGCGGGGGGCGTTCCTGGACTGACATCTGTATCCCTATTGAAACATGCTGAAACGTTCAAGGCGGGATAATAGTCAATCGATGGCTGCAACGTCGAGGATGCTGCCCCCGATTGGCCCTCAGCGCTCCAGGTAATGCGTCTGTGCAGCAAAGTCGATGAACCGCTTGCTCGCCAGCGACAGGTATTCCCCCGAGCGCCAGCACAAGCGGAAACTCATTTGCTGTGCCGGCCGGAAGGGCACACCGACGATACCTGGCGTACGTTGCTGCACTGAGCGCAACAGGGTCGCCACCCCCATGTTGTCCAGCGCGGCCTGCACCACCAGCGAGACGAAGTTGCTCTGTAGCGCCACCTGGTAAGTGATCCCATGTTCGGCGAAGAACGCATCCAGAAGATGGCGTTGAACGAAGGTGCGATCGAACACCACCATGTCGGTATTGCGCAGGTCTTCGGCGGTGAGGAAGGCTTTGCCGGCATAGGGATGATCAGGGTGCATGCACGCCAGCATCTCGTCGCTGCCCAGCAGGATCGACTCCTTGTCGGGCGGCACACGCCGGGACTCCAGCAGCGCCAGGTCGATTTCCCGTTGCTCCAGGCGGTGGCCAATGTCTTCGGCACTGCCTTCGAACACGGTCATGGCAATGCCCGGGTACAACTGGCGGAAGGCGTTCATCAACCCGGGGACGTAGTGCAGGCCGAACATCGGCGGAATACCCAGGCGAACTTCACCACGCTTGAGATCGGCCATGTCGCGCAGTTCTTGCCGGGCAATGTCCATTTCGCGCAGGGCGGAGGCAATTCGCGGCAAGAACTGCTCGCCCTCTGCCGTGAGGATCACTTTGCGCGTGGTGCGGTTGAACAGGGTGACCCCCAGTTCTTCTTCCAGCCGGGTAACGGCCATGCTCAGCGCTGGCTGGGCGATGTGCAGGTGCTGCGCGGCCTTGGTGAAGCTGCCTTGGCGGACGATTTCGACACAGCAACGCAATGCCTTGAGGTTCATTGAGGGGTGCTACCTTTCATGCGGGATGCATTCATAACGAAATGTGATGCTAAGCATCATAACAATATATTTATTATTATTAACCAGAGGGCCTACGATGCGCGCCACTGAGACATCCTGCAACATCTCAGTCACGCAGCTTAATAAATCTGCAATCCCACAAAGATTTTGAGGTAGTACCCCAAATGGCCAAGGCCGCCGATGTCGTTGTGCAATGCCTGGAAAATGAAGGTGTCGAGTATGTATTCGGCATCCCCGGTGAGGAAAACCTCGACCTGCTCGAATCCCTGCGCAAGTCGAAGATCAAGCTGGTACTGACCCGTCATGAGCAGTCTGCAGGTTTCATGGCTGCCACCTACGGTCGTTTGACCGGCAAGACCGGCGTCAG